>CAYRYK010000007.1:0-33728 GCA_964428535.1 uncultured Gammaproteobacteria bacterium
GCTAAAAATGGTTTTTTGACATAAAAATTGGAAGCACCAAGAAGTCGACTGATTTTAATTTCATCTTTACGATTAGTGGTTTTCATACCAATAATTGAAGAGACTGAGAAGAAACTAATAAGAATAACAATAGCAGTAATAATTAGTCCACTTTGACGAATAATTTTAGTCCAATCTAAAAGAGAACTGATAACATCTTTTTGATAAATAATTTCATCAACAACATCGGTTTTAGTAGCATAATTTTGATAAATTTTTTCTAAAACGGAGGCGTCGGAGACGGTGACTTCAAAAGATGCAGGTAAAATATTGGCAGTAACCATTTCAGTTAAGGTAGGATTGTCTTTGTTTTGTTGTTTATAAATTTCTAAAGCTTTTTCTTTGGAAATATACTTGACTTCTTTTATGCCGGAATAATTTGATAAATCTTGTTTAGTATTTTCGATTACCGAATTATCGAGACCATCTTTGATAAAGATAGTTATTTCTGGCTTAGTTTCAAAATAATCGAGAACTTTGGATAAACCAGAACTGACGACCAAAAAAGCTGAGATTAAAACAAAACTGAAAACCATTAAAATCAAAGCGGTAAAACTTTGAATTGGTGAGCGGCGAATATGGTGCCAAGTAGTGTTAACGGTGGTCATGTTTTTTTGAATTAATAGTTTTTTTGGGAATCTCTTTAGGTTCATTGGTGGAATCAAAAACAATTTCCCCATCTTTAACCTCGAGACAACGTTTGGCAAGGGAATCGACAATTTCCTGATTGTGAGTGGTCATAATAATGGTAGTGTTACTTTTTTGGTTAATATCTTTGAGTAATTTGACTAGATTCCAAGAATTTTCAGCATCTAAATTCCCTGTTGGTTCGTCGGCTAAAATTACTTTTGGTTCAATAGCTAAAGCTCTGGCTAAAGCAGCTCGTTGAAGCTCTCCCCCAGATAATTGTGAAGGAAATAAAAATCGACGACTATTTAAATTAACTTGCTTAATAACTTCATCTATTTTGGAAGCAATTTTGTCTTTGGGAAAAGAAATAATATCTAAACTTAAAGCGATATTTTCTTCGATGGATTTATCCATGATAAGTTGATAATCCTGAAAGATGACACCAATTTGACGACGAACATGATCAATAGACTCTTTTCTGCCTAAACTAAGGTTAATATCATCAATAGTAACTTGACCAGAACTTGGTTTAATTTGATTAAGAATTAATTTTAGAATAGTTGATTTGCCGGCACCTGATGGACCAACGATGAAGACAAACTCTCCTTGATCAATAGTAAAATTGATGTTCTTGAGAGCGGTAATAGGCCCAAAATTTTTATCAACATTATCAAAGACTATTTTCATTTTAGTTTTATTCGAGAACTTTAATACTACCGACATCCATTAACCAGCCGGCTTTATTGGAATCATTAGTTTCACCTTTAACTTCAACTTTTTTGCCAACAAAAAGATCGAGGTCAACAACAGATGAAGTAAGAGCGGCGTTTTGAGTTTTACCACCTTCACGCTCTAAGGTGTGAGTACCTTCACCATTAATGCCACCGGCTTTAACAGTGCCGGTAGCGCTATCGGCGAAAGTCTTACTTGTGTTACCGTAAACAACTCCAACTTTAACTTGTTCACCCTCAGCAATTTGAGCTGCTTGGTTAGTGACTAGACTGTCACTAGAACTAACTTGGGTGGAAGTGGTTTTGGTTGGCCAAAAACGAGAGATCCAAAATCCAGAAGTAATGGCTAAAATAATGATAATGGCATAAACTAGCTTCGGTGTTTTGGGAAGTTTTAGAGAATCGTTATTAATTGGGCTGACTGTAGGTGTGGTTGATAGATTTGGTATATCCATAATGCAAATAAAAATCTAATAATTCAGTATAGCAAAATCGGTTTATAAAATTAAAGTTAAAAACTTTTTAAATTGTTTTTATAAACAGATTTAGATAGAATCGGAGAAAAATTGTTGGAAAGCTTTGTAATCTTTATCAGCAGGAATAAAAACCCATTGTTTGTTAATAAAAGTAGTTGGATGGTAAATGAGACCATCTTTGGCAGAAGTACCCACTTTCACTTCGATTTTGTTGAGAGAAATTTTGGATAAATTTTCGGCAATTGAAGTAAAAATTTGAAAAGCTTGAATATCAGAAATATCTTTGGTGATATTTTCATTCCAAAGACGATATAAATTGAAAACTTGGGATGGCTGATTAATAAAAGTACCACTTTTAACTTTATCTAAAATAGCTTGGATAACTAATTGTTGGCGTTGGATTCTACCTAAATCAGTACCCCCCTGAGCGGCAGTTTCGCCACCATGTCGAGAACGAACAAATTCGGTGATATTTGATTGGTCTAAATGGACCGGGCCAGCTTTAAACTCAACTGTTTTGTAGATTGGAGCACCAGATTTCGGGTCTTTAATATAGTCAGGATTGGGATATTGTTTATCAACAAAACCAGTTTCGAGAGTGACGTCAATACCACCAATAACATTAACAAATTGGATTAGATTATCTGTGGTCAAAACGACAACATGATCAATTGGTTGACCAGTTAATTTATGAAATTTGTCTTTAATAAAAGCCAGACCGTTGGATTCCTTTAAAGATAAAGGATAAATTTCATTGATTTTGGAATTGATGTCATAAAACCAAAGATCACGAGGAATAGAAATAAGATTAATTTTATTATCTTTACGATTTAATGAAGCAAAAATAATAGTATCGGTAGTTTCAGTTTTTTCTAAAGAATCATCGCGCTTATCAAGACCAAGAATCATAAAATTGACTCGGTCTTGATTTTTGTAAGGATTAGTTTGAGTAAGTTGTTGAACAAAACTAGTAAGGTGATTTGGTGTTTGATTTAATTTTTTGGCCAGAAAATTGATACCAGAATAAAAAATTCCAAAGGAAAGACCAATTAGTATTAAAACAAAGGCAAAAGTTACTTTAACTGCTTTTGGCATAATTATAATTTTAATTCAGCTTCTATAAAAGCGTCAAGATCACCATCTAAAACGGCCGTAGTATCGGATGTTTCGTAACGAGTTCGAAGATCTTTGACCATTTTGTAGGGATGAAGAACATAAGATCGGATTTGATGTCCCCAACCAGCGACAACATTTTCACCTTTGATATCTTTTTTTTCTTGGTTTTGCTTTTCTTCTTCGATAGCCCAAAGTTTGGAAGTTAACATTTGAAGGGCTAATTCACGATTTTGTTCCTGACCGCGCTGACTTTGACAAGAAACACTAATACCAGTCGGTTTATGAACCAAACGAACGGCAGTAGAGACCTTATTAACGTTTTGACCACCATTACCTCCAGATCGAAAAGCAGAAAATTCTATTTCTGACTCAGGAATTTTGAAATCGGAGGAAAAATCTAAAATAGGAACAACTTCAACTTTGGCAAATGATGTTTGACGAAGCTGATCAGCATTGAACGGTGATAAACGAACTAAACGATGAACTCCAGATTCTTTTTTGAGATAACCATAGGCAAACGGATGGGAAATTTTAAAATGAACAGATTTAATACCAGCTTCTTCACCAGGAATTAAATCGACAACTTCGTATTTCCAACCTTTACGTTCAAAATAACGAAAATACATGCGTTGTAACATGGAAGCCCAATCCATAGCTTCGGTACCACCCTGGCCTGAATGAACCGACAAAAGAGCAAATTTAGCGTCATATTTCCCTGATAGATATGTTTGTAATTCAAGTGCAGAAATTTTTTCATCTAAAGTAGTCTGGGAATTTGATATTTCCATTTCTAATGATGGGTCAGGAGAATCTGACGACAATTGGGAAAATTCTTCTAAAATAGAAATATCTGATTCAATATCTTTAATCAGTTGAACGGTTTTTTGAAGATTAGAAATATTTTGAAGAAGTTCTTGGGCTTGGGAAGTATTGTCCCAAAGATTGGGATTTTGCGATTCTTTTTCTAATTCAGATAATTTTTTGAGATTATTCTCAAAATTGAGTTTGTTTTTGATGGCAGTAAATTTTTCTTGAAGTTCAGAAAGAGAGTTCATAATTAATTTTGGTCAATATTTTTGATCATATCATCAGAAACGTTTTTTATGATGCCTTTTTTAATTTCCTTAATTTGTTTTTGAGGAAAGCCGTCGAGTTTCGATTTAATAAATTCAGTGGAATTAGAAATAAATTTACCAACTTGAGTTTGATTAAAATTTTCTAATTGATGACGACTATTTTCTGGAAGTTTAGAATATAAATTACTAAAAACATTTGAGGAAGAAACAGTTTCGCCAATAAATAAAGTTGGATCACTAATGGAAGTATTAACTGATGATTTTTGACTAAACCAAGAGATTAATAAATAAACGATTATGGCAAAGATAATTAGGCGAATAATGCTACCAAAAGTAATTCTCTGGGGCTTGGATTTTTTGGCCATTTAATTAATTTAACTTGGCAGAAAGGAATTCAATAATTGGGGTATCGCCTTGAATACATTTCTTATTAGCCTGGTCAAAACCAACTGGAACACCAACTTCTCCATTTTGCATAAGTTCAGGACAGTATTGTTTAACAGTGTCAGAAAGTGTTTTTTGATTTTCTTGGTTGTAATAAACTTCTTTGTAATTAATTTTGAGTTTTTTGTCGGTATTGTTTTTATCTAGCCAATCTTCGACATTTTTACAGTGAGGACAACCATTACCCCAAAAGAAGACCAGATCGGGATTATCGTAAACTGGATGGTCTTTATAAATATCTTTTTCTTCTGTGGTTGCGATTGTGGTTGAATTGTTGTTCGTTTTATTTTTTGGGGGTTGAGATAAAAGCCAGAAAAGTCCGACAAAAAATAAAATAGCGATAATAAAATATGTAGCTCGTTTAACCATTATTTAGTTTTAGAAGTAATACTAATAATTTTGTCGCCTTGGGTAATTTTGTCGAGAACATCAAGCCCAGAAATAACTTCACCAAAATTAACGTAATCACCGGTTAAATGTTGGCAACCTTCAGTGGTAAAACAGATAAAAAATTGACTATCGTTGCTAACTAATTTAGTTTCAGCGGTTCTAGCTAAACCGAGACTACCTCGGACAAAAGGAACGTTGTTTAATTCAGAATCTTGTTTGCCACCACCTGTACCAGTACCAGTAGGGTCACCACCTTGAGCCATAAAACCAGCAATGACGCGATGAAAAGGAAGATTATTGTAGTAACCACTATCTGCTTTCTTGATAAAATTAGCCACAGTTTTTGGAGCTTTGTCTTGATAAAGCTTGATAAGGATTTCTCCATTTTTAGTTTTTAGAGAAACTATAGGATTTTCCGTTTTTTTGGTATTGGTAACAGAAGGACTGGTAGTAATGTTAGCAGCTGGGGTAGGTGTAGGAATAATATTCATATTTTGATTGGAATTTGGGTTGGACTTAGTAGTACAACCAGAAATGAATAACGATGAAACAATAATCAAACCGAGATATTTAATTTTTTGATTCATACGACTATTTTAGCAGAATTAAAACTTTTTTATCTCCACTGTCAATATCCTCTTTTTTGAGAGTAGAGGGAAAATCGTGAATACTCTCCATAAGTAATGAATAGGTATATTTAAAATAAGCACCAAATTGAGTACCAACATCATGAACGGTAAATTTTTGAGTGTTATCGTCGTAACCTAAGATAACTAAATTGTGATAATAAGGACCACCATCTTTAAAATGTTTGTTTTCTTGATAAAGAGTTTTGCCGTTGGCAGGAATAATAATAGGAATATTTTGAGACAAGTATTGTTTAAGGTCATCAATCGTGGGATTGTTAATAATTTTTGGGGTATATTTTAAATAATTTTGAGCAACTAAAGCCATTTGATTGATATTGACATCATGAGTAAAAGATTGCTGAGTTTCAAAGTCGAACATTTTTAGAAGATCATTTTTTATAGTTTGAGGATCAGGTTGAGTAATTTGACGATAATAATAATCAACGGTCAAAAGTGAGGCTTCTTCACAAGCGTCTTGCCAGGGCTGATCCCAATTTTTCTCGGGCGATTGGGGAACAAAAACGGTTTGAATTAAATGTTTGTCGGGAAGACCAGAGCTGAGAATTTTGGTAGGAACCGGAGCAACAGTTTCTTTGATTTCTTCGACTTTTTGAGAAATTTGGCTAATTTTATTTTCAACTTTTTGAACAGGGTATTTTTTTAAAAAAATGAGACAAAAACTAGCAAATACGATTAAAATAATCGGCACAAAAATAAGTTTATTTTTTGACATAAGTAATTATACAAAATTGTCTATATATTGGAATAATTTGATATCATTTAATGATTGAATTATTATGATTTTGTAGTAGAATAAGCGAATGCCTAATTTGACCGATATTCGAAATGTTGCTGTTATTGCCCATGTTGACCATGGCAAGACTACTTTGGTTGATGCCTTATTGAAACAGACCCATACTTTTAGAGATAACCAAGACGAAATGAAAATGGACCGAATTATGGACAGTAACGATTTGGAAAGAGAAAAAGGAATCACAATTTTATCTAAAAATACATCAGTTTTTTATAAAAATACCAAAATTAATATTGTAGATACTCCAGGACATGCTGATTTTGGTGGAGAAGTGGAACGGGTATTAAATATGGTTGATGGAGTTTTATTAATTGTGGACGCAGCTGAAGGGCCATTATCACAAACAAAATTCGTATTAAAAAGAGCTTTGGAAAATAAATTGAAGGTTATTTTAATTATCAATAAAATTGACCGAAAAGATCAACAAGTTAAAAAAGTATTAGCAGACACTGAAAATCTATTTTTATCTTTGGTCGACGACCCAGAATTATTGGATTTCCCAGTTATTTACTGTATTGGAAGAGATGGTAAAGCTTTTAGACAAATGCCGGAAAATATGGAGAAGGACGCCGATATTAGCCCTGTTTTTGAACAAATTTTGGAAACTATACCTAATGCAGTAAGAGATATTGACTCCCCTTTCCAAATGTTGGTATCTAATTTTGAAAAAAATGAGTATTTAGGTAAATTGGCGGTAGGGAGAATTAATAAAGGAAAAATTAGTAAAGGAATGTCAGTATCCTTGGTTAATCCAGACCAAAAAACTAAAGGTAATTTTAGAGTAGAAAGAATGTATGTTAACGAAGGAATTAATAAAGTGGAAGTGGCTGAAGCCGGTTCTGGTGAAATAGTTTATATTGCCGGAATTAACGAGATTGAAATTGGACAAACTTTGACTGATATTAATTGCCAAGTAGCATTGCCAGCAATTGAAATTACTCCACCAACTCTTAAGGCTAGTTTTGGACCTAACACTAGTATTTTTGCCAAAGATGAGGCTAAATTTTTGACCAGCCGAGAACTTAAGGCTAGATTAAATGAAGAAGTAGAAACTAATTTGGGTTTAAAAATTGAAGATGATCCGAAAGATGCAATTAGAGTATTGGTTTCAGGACGAGGTGAATTGCATTTGGCCATATTAATCGAAAAATTACGTCGTGAAGGTTATGCTATGGAAGTAGGTAAACCAGAAGTAATCTTAAAAACAATTGATGGTAAAGTTTGTGAACCATTTAATGAAATGATTATTATTACTCCGGAAGAATATGTAGGGACAGTAACAGCAGAGTTGGGTAAAAGAAAAGGTGAAATGTTGGATATGACGACTGATGATAAAACCGGGACCAGAATGACTTATAAAATTAGTGAGAGAAACGGTTTAGGTTTACGTAATACTTTGGTTTCAGCCACAAAAGGAACTGTGTCAATTAATACTCTATTTTTGGGCTATGAACCAAAACAAGATGAAAATAAAAAAGAAAGAAATGGAGTAATGATTGCTTTTGAAACTGGTAAAGCCTTATCTTTTGGTTTGGATTTAGCTCAACACCGAGGAACTAATTTTATTGACCCTAATGAACAAGTATATGAGGGGCAAATTGTGGGTTTGAGACCAGTAGAGGGAGATTTGGAAATTAATATTTGTAAAGGTAAACATTTAACTAACACCCGTTCAGCAGGAAATGATGATAATATCGTTTTGGCTCCAGCAGTGAAATATTCAATTGAGGAATCTTTGGATTTTATTAACAGTGATGAACTAATTGATGTAACTCCACAAAAAATTCGATTAAGAAAAAAACTTTTGACTAAGGTTGACCGAGTGAGGGCACAGAGAGCTGGTAATTAAGAGATTTGTAAGACTGAATAAAGTTTTTGATTTCTTTACCAAAACTTGATTGGGAAAAGAAATAAATTAAAACTGAAGTGATAATGATGGTACCAATTAAGTAACCAATAGCGCTCATCAAACCATTGAAAAAATTTTTTAGAGGATGATTACCTTTTTTGAGTCTTTGATTAATTTCTTTTAATTCGGATAAGATTTCTTCTTCAATAGTCATTTAGAATTAAATAAATTTTAATAATTAGAGTTGAGAAAAAGCATCACTGATTTTTTTGGTAATTTGGGTCATTTCGGCTGGCGATATAGTTTTAATGTTACTGGGATTAATTCCACCGATATGACCATCATTATCGTATTTTGGAACTAGATGAATATGGGCATGAGGAACACCGAGACCATAGACTATTTTGGCAACGACAAGACAACCGGTAGCTGTTTGGATAGCCCGACTAATTTTTCGAGCTAGACGCCAATACTGTTCATAAGGTTCAACTTCATCAACCCAATTGAAGTGTTGTTTGGGAATTAATAAAGTGTGACCTAAATTTAGGGGATTAATATCGAGAAATGCCATAAATGTAGCGTCTTCATAAACCTTAAAACAGGGAATTTCACCTTTGCTTATCTTACAAAAAACACAATCTTCCATACGCTTAGTATAAAGTCGAAAGTAAAAAGTTGAAAGTAGAAAGTATAAAGTGAATTATTGCTTAACCTATTTTTGGGTATATTTTTTTAATTATAGCTAAAATAGTTTCTTTGGCTTGTGGAAGTGGCATATTTAAAGTGGCTCCAGCTGCAGCTCTGTGACCACCACCAGCTTTGGTGGCGACGGCAATTTTGGCTAAATCATATTTTTGACTATCTCGGGTACGCAAGCTAATTTTGACAGTTTCTGGTTGGATTTCAATCATGGTTAGAGCAATATCCCAACCAACAACCGATTTAATCATGTTAGCCACTTCTAAATTACCGTTGACAGCAATTGAGTTTAAATTATGTTTTTGAATTTCATCAAAAGAAATTGAAGCGATGGCTACATGATTTGAAAAATAATTATCAATAGAGCTAAGTAAGATTGATATTATTTTAAGACGATCTGGTTGATCGTTATTTTCAATATCAAATATAAGTTGAGTAAATTTTGGGTAAATTTTGCCCAATTGAGAAGCAATATTGAGAGTTTTAAAGGTAGTGTTTAAATATTTAAAACCACCAGTGTCAGTATAAATACCGACAAATAGACAAGCGGCGATTTTGTTATTTAATTTAATTTTTCGAAATTGAAAAAAATCAAATAGGACTTGGGCTGTGGCTGGACTGGTAGGGCAAATAAGATTAATGTGAGCAAATTTTTCACTAGTAATATGATGGTCAATACAAATAGTTTTGAGTTTTTTGGGAAATTTTAAATTCTCTAATCGAGTAACTTGACGAAGAGCAGAAGAATCTAAAATGATGAATAAGTCATATTGATTTAAATCGATTTGAAAGATGTTTTTGGGAATTATTTTATCAGCTCCAGGTAAAGCCGATAAATTTTTGGGTAATTCATTGTCGCCTTGAATAAGAGTGACATCTTTATTTAAAGATTTTAAGACATGATACATAGCCAAGGCTGAGCCAACTGAATCACCATCAGGACCAGGATGAATATGAAGAAGTATTTTGGATGAACGATCGATTTCTCGCCAAATTTTTTTGGCCGTAAATTTAAAACTTAACATAATTTATTTTACCCGAATTTAGGATAACAACACTTTTTATATTTTTTACCTGAACCACAGGGACAAAGATCATTACGACCAACGATTTGGTCTTTTTTAATTGGTTGAGGTAATGGTGGTAGTTCAACAGAATCATCAGTATTGTTTGCTTGATTATTTGATTCTGGCTGATTTTCGAGAGCAGCTCCCCTACCTTCGGTGACATTTTGAGGAACAACTGTTTGTGGAGCAACAGGCTCAAGACGGAAAATCTTTCGGGAAAGATTATATTCAAATTGATTCATTAAACGTTGGAACATTTCAAATCCTTCTTTACGGTATTCAACTAAGGGATCTTTTTGGGCGTAACCACGAAGACGAACACCGTCACGTAAATCATCGAGAGCAGTAAGGTGTTCAACCCAAAGAGGATCAAGAGTAGAAACAACCGAGAAAGCTAAAATACTATTAGCAATTTCGTGACCAAACATTTTAACTCGAGATTGCCATTGATCTTCGAGAACTTTAATTAAAAGTTCTGAAGGATTATCGGTTTTTTGTAAATCCTTAATAAGATCACTCCGACCAGAAGAATTCAAAGGTAAAATTTCAATAAATTCGAGAGAAGCTTTTTCATAATCGATTTTACCAGTTTCATAAGACGTATTGATACTTATCAAATTATTAATTTGATTGGATAAATACTTAAAAACTAACTCATGGTTTTTGTCTGGATCATTTTTCTGATTTAACAAGACCTGGTCACGTAGACGATAAACGATTTGACGTTGTTTATTGATAACATCATCATATTCGACCAAATTTTTGCGAGCATCGAAATGGAAACCTTCAACTTTGACTTGAATTTGTTCGATAACTTTGGAAACTAAAGGATGAGTTAATGGTACATCTTCGGGCATATTGAATCGACCCATAAGTGAACTAATTTTGTCGCCGCCAAAAATACGCATAATATCATCATCGAGGGCAACATAAAATTGAGAATACCCAGGGTCACCTTGACGGCCAGCACGGCCACGTAACTGATTATCAATACGACGTGACTCGTGACGCTCGGTACCGATTACACAAAGACCACCTAATTTTATAACTTCATCGTGTTCTTTTTGCCATTTAGTTTTTTCAACACCATCTTTTGGTCCGCCCAAAATAATATCGACACCACGACCAGCCATGTTAGTAGCTACAGTAATACCGCCTTTTTTACCAGCTTTAGCGATAATTTCAGCTTCTGAACGATGATTTTTAGCATTTAGAACTTGATGTGGCAAACCTTTTTTGCGTAGTAATGAAGAAATAATTTCATTTTTCTCAATTGATGTAGTACCAATAAGAATTGGTTGACCAGTTTTATATTTTTCTTCAACTAAATTGGCAATAGCAGTGTACTTTGAGCGTTGGGTTTTAAAAATTAAATCGTGTTGATCGGAGCGTTGAACCGGACGATGAGTAGGGATAGAAACAACGTCAAGATCGTAAATTTTTTTGAATTCTTCAGCCTCAGTCATAGCAGTACCGGTCATACCAGCTAATTTTTCATAGAGACGGAAATAGTTTTGAAAAGTGATAGTGGCCCAAGTTTGAGATTCACGTTGAACAGTGACACCTTCTTTAGCTTCGACAGCTTGATGAAGTCCATCAGACCAACGACGACCATTCATCATACGACCAGTAAATTCATCGACAATAATTACTTCACCATCTTTGACAACATAATCTTTGTCTTTATGAAATAAAGCTCGAGCTTTGATGGCATTTTCAATGTAATGAATAGTTTCAAAAGATTCTTCGTATAAATTGGTGACATTTAGAATTCTTTCAACCTTGCGAATACCGTATTCTGATAAAGTAGCTGAACGAGATTTTTCATCAATAACATAGTCTGTTGGTTGAAGTTCTTCGGCTATTTTGGCAAATTTATAATATTTGTCGGTAGGCTGGTCGTTTGGCGAAGAAATAATTAGTGGAGTACGAGCCTCATCAATAAGAACAAAATCAACTTCATCAACAATAGCAAAATGATGTGGTCGTTGAACTACTTGGTCTTGGTGTGGAGCCATATGGTCACGGAGATAATCGAAACCAAATTCATTGTTGGTACCATAAGTAACATCGGCTAAATAAGCTTCTTGACGAGAAACTGGTTTAAGATGAGCTAAACGGTCATCAATTTTTTCCGACTCATCGGTATATTCAGGATCTAACACAAAAGATTGTTCATGAACTAAGCAAGAAGTAGAAATTCCCAAAAGATGAAGAGCTTTAGGATACCAACCAGCACCAACACGAGTAAGGTAATCGTTTGGAGTAACAATATGAACCCCACGGCCCGTTAGAGCATTTAAATAAGCAGGGAAAATAACTGAATGAGTTTTACCTTCTCCGGTTTTTTGTTCGGCAATAGCTCCTTGATGAAGGGTGATAGCAGACATTAGTTGAACATCATAGGCTCGTTCACCAATAGTACGTTTGACGGCCTCACGAACAACAGCAAAAGCCTCGGGGAGAAGATCATCTAAGGTTTTACCCTTTTTGAGTTGTTTTTTGAAAGAAACGGTTTTTTGGGATAATTCCTCGTCGTTGAGTTTAGTAATGTCGGCTTCAAAAGAGTTGATTTTATCAATTAATTTTTGATAAGACCGAATACGCCTAGCATTATCGTCAAAAACATTTTTTAAGAGTGAGAACATAGGTTTAATTATAAACTAGTTGGAAATTAATTTTAAAATACCTTCGTCCGACTCCAACAAAGATTTGAAGGAGCCGGACTGGGGTGGCTCCTCTAGCTTTGTGAAGGTTTGATAACGTCAAAGTTGGTGTACGGACGTAAACATTCCGGAATAATGACACTACCATCAACTTGTTGATGATTTTCTAAGATAGCCAAAACAGCCCGATCGGTAATCATAGTAGCGTTTAAAATATGAACAAATTCGTTTTTACCGTTAATTTTGACTTTAGTATTGAGGCGTCGGGCTTGATAATCACCACAGTTACTGCATGATTGAGTTTCGCGATAAGCATTTTGACCAGGGAACCAGGAATTAATATCGTACATACGACGATTTGGTTGAGGTAAATCACCCGTACAATTTTTGACGATTTGATAAGGAATGCCAAAATCTTGCATAATCTCTTCTTCGTTAGCTAGCATTTCAAGACACATTTCGTCAGAAATTTTGTAGTCAGGCAGAGTAAAAATATTCATTTCAACTTTATTGAAGAAATGAACTCGCAGCATACCCTTCATATCTTTGCCGTAAGTACCAGCTTCACGACGGAAACAAGGTGAGAAATTAACGTATTTTAAAGGTAAATTATTAGAATCTAAAATTTCATCCATGTGATACGGAACGACGGCATGTTCGGAACTAGAAATAAAAACTAAATCATCTTCTGGTGCAGAATAATAAGCGTTAAATAAATTTTTGTTACTAGCATAACCACATTTCCATTCACTGGAACTTTTGACCATAGCCGGAGGAATCATACCAATGAAACCTTTTTTGATAAGTCTTTGAAAAGCATAAAACATGACGGCCATTTCGAGAACAGCACCTTGACCTTTGAAATAACCAAAACGAGAACCAGAAACTTGAGCGGCTTTTTTGACATCAAGAATGTCTAATTTTTCACCCAAGTCAGCGTGATCTAAAGGTTGAAAATCAAATTTACGAGGTTCACCGACTGTCTTGTAAACTGGATTTTCTGAATCATCCTTGCCAACTGGAACATCACTAGCAGGAATATTGGGAATTTCTTCTAAAATTAAATTTTGTTTATCTTCGGTTTCTTTAAGTTCGGTTTCTAAGGTTTTGACTTTTTCTTTGATAGAACCAGCCTGTTTTAATTGTTCTTCTGTGGGTTTGCCAGTAAATTGACGACTTAAAGCATTTTGTTCGGCACGAAGTTTTTCGACATTAGATAGGAGTTCGCGACGGGAAGAATCGAGTTGGATAATTTCGTCAACAACGGAGGAATTCTTTTGACGGTTAATTAATGCTTGGCGGACAGTGTCAGGGTTATCCCTTAGCAAATTAATGTCAATCATAATTGGAATATTTTAACAGAGATTAAGGGCTAAAATCTACGCAGATTAAACGCAAAACGAACAAACCTCTCTGTCTTGCTTCGCTTCGACATCTCCCCTTAAAAAAGGGAGAAGTCTTTAAATTTTTTTATACATTAAAATTTCGTCAATATATTTGCCTTTTCGTTTACTAGCTTTTGGTAACCTGCCATATTCCATAAACCCCATCTTTTTATATAAACTTTGAGCAATATAATTATTAGCAAAAACTTCTAAAATAATTATTTTTAAACCAGTCAATTTCTTTTTAGATTCTGACATCACTAAATCCATTAAAATTTTTCCAATTCCATCACCACGAGAATCATGATCAATAACTATTCCAAATGTACCAACGTGTTTTCTAGTTAAAATACCTAATTCGACATCGGAACTGCCAACATATTTGCCTTCGACAAAAGCCATTATAAAAACTTTTTCTTTATTTTCAATTTTTCTTATGGTGGTCTCTAACCATTTTTCTTCATCTTCTAAAGAAAGTTTTTCACCTTGAAACCGAATAAATGTTTTTTCTTTTGAGGCTTTGTTTATAAAATCAGTAATAATCTGAACATCATCAATTGTTGGGTAACGAAAAGATACTGTTTTACCGGTTTTAGTTTTTGTTTGATAAATAAATTTATTCATAATAATTATCTAATAATTTCATGCTTAAAATATTTTTCTTGAAAATATGTCAGTTTATCAATTTCTTCGTCAGTGATAGTTTCACCGTCAGGAATAACAATTAATTTATCATCGTCATCATTAAGACGATGAATAATAGCCACTACCCTGCCAACAAACTTTTCTAAAGGTTGGTCAACTTTTAAAATAAAAGCATCTAATTCTTTACCATCCGGAGCTAAAGTACCAGGAATATAACCGTAATTAATTGGATAAATAAAACCTTTCCATTTTGGATGTTCACTCCCCATGGGCCGTTCAACAACAACTTCGACAATTTGATTTAAAAATGGTTTGGCAAGGATTAATGATTGACTCATGAATTTTTTAAAAATATTTTTGATTTAATGGTTAGGTTAATAATTTCGTCGAGTGGTTTATCAGCGTGTGATTGAACAAATTTTTGAATATCTAAAATATTTGTCTTGAACTTATTTTCATTATTAGGATCAGAACTGGTTAAAACTGCTAAAGATTCTTTTAAATTTTCAAACTGTTCTTCGGTGATTTTATTTGATAACTTATCTTTCCAATAGAAATAAAACATAAAATGATTCATTTCATGAATAACAACATCTTTGAGTTTTTCATTAGTACTATCGGAAAAACTCATAAACCAATTAGGGTAACTGTATGGGCAACGATAAAATGTTGTTAGAAAAATATTGATTTTTGAAGTAAAAGGAAATTTTTCGTTGAAGGTTTTCTCTAAAACAGAAGTTATTTCAGACTGATGTTGGTACAAAAATAAATTAAATTCTTCTGTTTTTTGATAGATTTCATCATTAAAATTTTTATCTCTAGTTTTATCCCAAAAGTCTAATACAATAGATTCGGCGTGAGTGTCAGTTGGAGCATTAATGACTTTAAGTAAAAATTCTTCTGGAAAATATCTTTTGGACATTTCTAAAACGTTCATACCAAATTGGTATTTCATTTTATTCCTAAGCTGTCGAATATAATTATCTAGATCGCGAGAGTATGAATAAGAAACATAAAATATGTTGTTATACATTAAGTTGATTATAACCCAATTTCTGGGGCGATTGATTGCATAGAGGTGAGACAAATTTCAATAAATTTTTCCAAGGGAATATTTAGACCATCTGGAAGTTCACACATTTTGACTTCGTCGCGGCGAGTGCCAGCGGCAAAACGAGGTTCTTTGAGAAATCTTTTGAGAACAGAACTAACCTTAACATCACTTAATTTGCGAGAGGGATAAACAAAAGCAACGGCAACAATTAAACCAGTTAGACTATCAGCACAAAAAATAGACCACTGAGCTTGGGTAGTTGGATTAATGCCAGAAATTTTGGGAGCATGAGATTTAACTAATTTGTCAATGTCATCAGAAATTTCCAAATTAAATTTTGCCAAAGCTTCTCTGGTTTTATTTGGGTGAGATTCTTTAAACTCGCCAGCATAATCAATGTCGTGAATTAAACCAGCTAAAGTCCAATCGTCACGAGATAATTCATCTGATTTGAGTAAATTATTTTGAGAAAGATAATCATAAATACCACCCATACAGCTTTCTAGAGCTAATGAATGAGAAACAATATTTGGTTCTAGAGAATTTTTTAGAGCATCGAGATAATTTTGGCGATCCATATTATTTTTCAAATTTTTTCCAAATTCCATTACTAATAACTTCTATATTATTATCATCAACTTTAATAGCAGTATTATCATTGATACCGTAAATAGGATAAGAATATTTCTTGGATCGTATTTCTAGATTTTCTAAAGTTGATTCGGGAAAGTATTCAGAATTTAAATGCGGTTCAACCATAAAGTTAACCAAATTTAGACCATCATTGAAAATTTCTTCATGAATTTGTTTGAGTGGTTTTGCCTCAAAATCGGCATTAATAATACTTGGGGTAGTGATAATTGTACCAGCGCTGACACCAATATAAATTCTGGTTTTTAGTAATTTAGGAAGAATTTTGGAAAGACCGGATTGATTAAACCAATACATTAAATGGTAAGTATTGCCACCTTCGACAAACAAAACATCGGCATCTTCTAATCGTGGTTGCCAAACTTTTTGGGGTAAAGCAGAGATATCAACAATATCAATTTCTTTAAATTTCAAAAAACTTAAACGACGAAGATCGTCGATTAACCATGATTTATCCCCTTCCTCTAAATTTGAAGCAGTGGGAATAAAAGCAACCTTGAGTTGATCTAATGGTTTACCGGCTAATTGGTCAAGACCTTGAAGAATGGTTTGATTGGTAATTCCGGCTGAAGTGAGGAGTAATTTCATTGATTTATTTTACTCTTCATTTCTCATGGCGGGGAAAAGAATGACGTCTTTGATAGTAGATTGGTCGGTAAGAAGTTGAGTAAAACGATCGATACCCATGCCCCAACCGGCTGTTGGTGGCATACCATATTCAAGGGCGCGAATATAATCACTATCGAATTGCATAGCAGTTTCATTACCTTTCTTTTCGAGAGCGACTTCATCGAGCCAACGATCGGATTGATCTTTGGGATCATTTAATTCATTGTAAGCTTTGAGAAATTCAGTACCGCAGATGAGTAATTGGAATGAAGAAATTTTAGTAGGATTATCGGCTTTGCGCTTAGCCAAAGCAATCATTTCGGCAGGATAGTCACAAATAAATGCCGGTCCGATAATGTTTGGCCGGACATGTTCTTTGTAAAGAGCATCGAAACAAGCACCGAGACCAACAACACCTTTCATATCAACTTTAAGATTTTTGTCTTTTAGAACTTGTTTGAAATCTTCTTCAGTATGAATCTCATCAATATTAATACCTGTGTGTTTTTTGATGACATCAGTGAAAGTAATTCTTTCAATAGGCTGACTAAAATCAAGTTCTGTGCCTTGAAAAGAAAGTTTTAGATCACCTTTAACTTTTTGAATAATATTTTTGACCAAATTTTCAGTAAATTCCATTAAAACTTCATAATCGACATAAGCCCAATAAAATTCGATTTGAGTGAATTCGGGATTATGAAAACGAGAAACACCTTCATTGCGGAAATCACGGCTAACTTCATAAACTTTTTCGAAACCGCCGACAATTAATCTTTTGAGATAAAGTTCATCGGAAATACGAAGATACATATCCATATCGAGAGTGTTGTGGTGAGTGACAAATGGTTTGGCTGAAGCACCACCATAAACTGGTTGAAGAACCGGGGTTTCAACTTCCATAAAACCATGGTCGTCAAGAAAACGACGCATTTCGGTTAATATTTTAGTTCTGGTTTTAAAAACTTCTCTGGTTTCTGGATTAACAATTAAGTCAACATAACGTTGACGATAGCGCTCTTCAACATCTTTGAGACCATGCCATTTTTCGGGAAGCGGACGAAGATTCTTAGCTAAAATTTCAAATTTATAGACGTTGATAGTGGTCTCACCAGCAGTGGTTTTGAAAACTTCACCACAAACAGAGATAATATCGCCCAAATCTAGAAGTTTGGTTTGAGACATTTTGTCGGCAAGAATTTTTTCTTGAAAAAAAAGTTGAATTTTACCAGTTTGATCATGTAAATCAGCAAAAAGAATTTTACCGTGACCACGAAGAGACATTAAGCGACCAGCAACTTCGACTGATTTATCCATTTGTTCCCTAGCCTGGGCAATAGTGGATTTTTGGGATAAATTTGGTTGTGGATAGGGATTAAGTCCGAGAGACTTAATTTTTTCCAGCTTGTCTAAGCGCTGCTTTTGAAGTTCGTTTAGCTTTATATCTGCCATGTAACTATTTTACTATACCAAAGGACAAATTAGTTGATGGAGACGATTTTGTAGACAATTTTGCCAACTGGAGCTTCAACTTCAATTTCGTCATTAACTTTCTTACCAATTAGGGCTTTACCTAACGGAGACTGATCGGAAATTTTATTGACGGTGGGATCAGATTCGAGTTGATTAACAATAAAAAATTCTTTGGTAGCAGCGGCAATTTTAATTTTAACTTTACAACCAACCTGAATAGCATCAAAAGAGGTTTTGTCACTGATAATTTCGCTAGATTCTAAAGTTTCTTCAATCTGTTCAATTTGGGTATTAGTGACTTCAAGTTCTTCTTTGAGTTGAGAAGCTAATCCATCCTCACCAGATTCGTCTGGTTGAGCCACATCTTCGATTTGGCTAATGAGGTGTTCTTGTTTGTCTTTAAGATCTTTCAGCTGTTGAGTCAACTGATCATAACCGGCTCTGGTCAAAAGATTTTTTTGGTTCATTTTTTGATAAAAAAACTCCCGAAGTGTTTAAATTCTGCACGGGAGAAGCAGACATTGAGTTAGTATGTTAAGGCAATAGAGGCCTTTTGTCAAATAAAATTTAATGTTTTAATTAGTTGTGATTTTAAACAACTTTTTTAAAATAACACCCGAAAAAAGACACGTCAAGATAAAAAAAACTGGAGGTGTGATTTACAGTAATCCAAGATGGTGGAAAAAAATAATTTTTTATTTTGGCAGTGTTTTATCAATATTTTCATTAGTTGGTATACTGTATATATATGAACCTATAATGATGAGTTGGCTACATTATAAATTGATTGACCAAAATAAAGTTTTGGCAGAAATTCAAAAAATAAAACAACAAAATAGTCCAACGCCAACATCAGTAGTTGTTTCGGTGACAAGTGGTGCGGTTGCACCAACTGTAAAAATAGAACCAACGCCAACACCTGTGATGGTAAGTAATTCTGATGAATTTAAAATAAATATACCTAAAATAGGAGCAAATACGAAAATTCAGGCGAATGTTTCACCATATTCTAAAGAAGAATATATGAAGGTTTTAAAGAATAATGTAGTGGCTCATTCCGATGAATCGTCATTACCAGGGAATGGTAAAGGGACAGCGGTATATTTGTTTGCTCATTCCAGTCAACAAGGAGTATTAGATGCTCGGGATAATTCAGTTTTTTATTTATTAGGTGAATTAAAGAATGGTGATGATGTTTTTATAAATTATAAGGGTAAAGTTTTTACATATCGGGTATATATGGAAAAAGTGATTAAATCTAAAGATACTGACTATTTAAATTACACTGATAAAGATAAAGAAATATTAATCTTACAAACATGTTGGCCAATTGGAACTAATTGGCAGAGATTATTGGTTTTTGCTGAAAGAATTTAAACATTTTTGAGGTAAAATCAGGATATGGGTTTGGATTTGTCGTTCGACGATAACTATTGGCAGGACTTGGAGACGACTATTGATAAGGTACCAAGTTTGAATAAAGCGGTCATCAGACATGCTTACGATTTTATGGCTCAGGCTCATGATGGCCAAAAAAGATATTCGGGGGAGCCATATATTTCTCATCCGGCATGGATTGCTAAGGTAATCGCTCAACTTAATATTGGTCAAGAAGCGGTAATTGCCGCTTTACTTCATGATTGTGTAGAAGATACAAAGGTGACGATTGATGATATTGCTAACGAGTTTGGTGACGAAGTGGCTTTATTGGTTTCAGGATTAACAGAAGTAAAAACAAAAACTTCAGGAATTAAAATTAATCAAACTAGTATTGAAGAGTTTAGAAAGTTCTTTTTTTCATCAGTAAACGATGTCAGAGTATTGATAATTCGATTGGTAGATAAATTACATAATAGTTTGACTATTGAATATTTACCTAAAGAAAGACAAATCTTGTATGCTAAAAATATTATGCAAATTTATGGACCATTAGCGGAATATGTCGGTTTGCATTATTTTAAGAAAAGGCTGGAAGATATAGCTTTTCAAATTCTCTACCCTGAAGAAGCTGAAAGAATTCAAAAAATATTTAAAGAAAGAGAAAAAGATGAAATAAAAGCACTTAATTTAGTTTCAACAGAAATTGAAAGAATACTTAAAATAAATAATATAAAATATGTAATTGTGGAAGGTAGAATTAAAAGTCTTTATAGTACGTTTTCGAAAATAAAGAAAAAAGGAGAGGCATATCAGGTGAAAGATCGGGTGGCTATAAGAGTATTAACTAATAGTTTGGTAGAGTGTTATACGGTTTTGGGCTTGTTACATGCAAAATACAGATCGTTACCGGAAGAATTTGAAGATTATATTTCAGCACCAAAACCAAACGGTTATCGATCGATACAAACAACAATTGCCTGGAGGGATGGTTTGACGGTGGAAATTCAAATTAAAACTAAGGAAATGCATGAATTTAACGAATTCGGTCCAGCATCACATATTGCTTACAAAATGGGTAAAGGGGTTAATGGTGGAGCCAGAGGGATGGAATGGGTAAAAGATTTGGTCAAATGGCAAAAAGGTGACAATAATATTAACAATTACCAATTGAAAGTATTGACTAGTTATATTTATGTATTTACCCCAAAAGGAGACACAATTCAGTTACCGAAAGGAAGTACCGCTTTGGATTTTGCTTATCGAATACATACAAGTGTGGGTGATAGATGTATTGGTGTAAAAATAAATGGTAAGATGGGTAAAATTAACGATGAATTGAAAAATGGTGATTTAGTTGAAGTACTGTTGGGGAAGAAATTGAATGTAAATAAGAATTGGATCGATATTGTAAAGACGAGTAATGCTAAAGACCATATTCGAAAAACGATGAAATTTGAACCTGAAGATAAAAAATGATATAATCTATATATTATAGGTATATATAATATATGCAGGAGCAGGTTGAACAAACGAATTTTTTGGATTATATTGATACTTCAATTAGGGACCGTTATACTCGTAGAACGATTGAATTATCGCCTAAAATAGATAAAATCAATTTAATTAATGAACCTGTAGTTAGATATACCGAAACTGGCCAACCGATGTATCAATCCGATGATCCAGGTGAAATATATAAACGTAGAGATGAATCTTTGTTGGATGAAACACCGTTTAGAGATCAAAAAATTATTGGTAAAACTATGTATGTCACTAATGGACTTGGCGGTAAAGGATACCGGGCCGGTTTTTTGGACAATGAAATCGTGGTCAAGAGATTATTTGATGAGCAAAGAAAATGGCCACAGAAGAGAAATATGAGACCATATATATTATTAACTCCAGCAAAATATCATTTTACTGGAAAGGATCAAATAGTTGACCGAGAATTTAAACCCGGGGAAACTGTTTGGATTACATGTGGAAGTGAACTTAGACTTAAGGGTGATAGAAAAAAGGAAAAAATTGAACAAATTATACGTGGCTATTAAAGGTATTTTTGTTTAATATTTTTTTGCGATAGCGATTGGAAAAACGGTGAGCTTCGTCGCGAATTTGTTGAAGTAATTGAAGAGCGGGAGAATTCTTAGGTAAATTAATTTCGACCCAATCATCAACTGTTTTGATAACAATAGTTTCAAATTTTTTAGCAAGACCAATAACTGGCAAAACCCACCCCTTAATCCCCTCCCTTGATGAAAGGAGGGGAGATTGTAACTGCATTTCGATTGCTTGAACAGCGGCGGCGACTTGGGGTTTGCCGCCATCGACCATAATTAAGTCAGGAATTCCCCATTCTGGATGTTTGAGGCGACGATAAATAATTTCTTTAATCATGAACTGATCGTCTGGAGTAATTTTACTGTCAATTTTGAACTGACGATATTGGGAAGTATCAATTTTGCCATTTTGATAAACTGTCATAGCCCCAACAAAAACTTTTGTCCCTAAGTTGGAAATATCGTAACCCTCAAGACGATTAATTTGTTTGAGTTTGGGAAAATAAGGCGATAAAGTTAAAACCAACTGATCACAAGCTTTTTGGTATTTGTCTTCTTTAAAATCAATTTCTTGATAAAGATGGCTAAGACTTTGCCAACCAGAAATAACATAATTTAAAGAATTAATTTGGTCGCGGCGAACTTTGGCTAATTCATAATTTTCAGCCTTTGAAAATACATTCATCTCTTTGGTTAACTGAGAGATTAATTTATGAAAATGACCATTGAGGATTTTTTTAATTTTAGAAATATTAGCTCGATATTCTTTTGGGTCTGGATTAACGCCTGGGCAAAGACCAAGGTGACAATACAAACAAGGTTTTAGTTCATGTTTTTTGGAATAATAAGGGAAAATATGGCGAATAGTTTTAAGAAGACTTTTGACCGAACGACTGTCAGGAAAAGGGCCATAAAACAAATCATCTTGATTGAGAGTAGATTTAAAAGCTGGTTTAATGAGAGGAAATTTATCTTTGGTAATAGTGATATAGATGTAACTTTTGTCATCTTTGAGTTGAGAATTGAATTTGGGTCGATATTGCTTGATAAGACTGGATTCGAGAACTAAAGCTTCAATTTCGGAAGCGACGGTATGAAAACTAATATCAGCAATTTCGGAAACTAAACGGCCAGTTTTGTAACCCAAGGCGTGATCCGACTGAAAATACTGAGAAACCCGTTTTTTGAGATTAACGGCTTTGCCAATATAAATAATTTTCCCCTCAGTGTTTTTGTAAATATAAACGCCGGGTGAATTTGGAAGATGACTTAAATCAATCACATAGGTATTATATAATGAAACTATGAAAGGAAAGGAAAAAATTTTAACAATCGTTTTTGGAATTATTTTGGGTCTTTCGGGGGTTATTAGATTTTTCCAAACAAAAGATTACGATACAGCTTTTACGTTTGATCAAGCCAGAGACATGTTGGACATAAGAGCTTTGGGAGAATTTAAAGATTTGGCAGTATTAGGACCAACAACTTCAATTAATGGATTAAGATTAGGGCCGTTTTATTACTATATAAATTTACCGGCTTATTGGTTGGGGCAAAGAAGTCCACAAGCGTTAGTTTATTGGAATATAGCTTTATTTTTATTTTCTGGCGGTTTTATTTTTTGGTATTTTAGAAAAAGAAATATAACTCTGGGTCTTTTGATAGGAAGTTTATTTTTAATGGCGCCACAAATGTTTAGTTTAACGAGGTATTTTTGGAATGCTAATATGGCAACTTATTTGAGTGTCTATTTTTTTGTGGCTTTATGGAATTTTTTGGAGAAAAAAGATAATAAATCAGTGTTATGGTTAGGATTAACGGCGGCAGTAATGACTCAATTTGAGGCAGCATTTGGGATAGTTTGTTTAGGATTTTCTGTGTTGATAATTTTGTTAAATAAAAAAGTTAAACACTGGAAAAGTTTTTTGATTGGAGCAGTCCCCTGGTTTTTACCCCAAATACTTTTGGAAATAAAAAATAAATTTCAGATGACAAAATTGTTGCTAGGGTTTTTTAATGGAAGTAACCAAGTATTGGGTGACAAAATGAGTTTAGGAGAGACAATGAGTTCCCACTTTAATAAAATAGTTGGGTTTTTTGAGGGACAATTTATTGCTAACTATGGTTGGGGTCTGGGAATTTTAATTTTGGCAGTAGGATTAATTTTAATAAACAAAAAATACCGAAAAATAGGTATTTATTTTATATCTTTTCTGATTTTTGCTTTTGTTTTTTATACCGCGGTTTATCATCATGAATTAAAATCTTGGTATTTAGAAAGTTTACGGGTCTGGTATTGTTTTGTAATTGGAATCGGATTGGCAAATATTAGTAAATTTAAAAATTTAGCAACAGTATTAATCGGATTATTTTTGGTAAGAAATATTTATTTAGCGACAATGGATCAATGGCAATTTGTAAATAATGATTTTGGGAAAGATGATCCAAAGAAGCTATCGAATTTAATTAAAAATGTTGATTGGGTGTATGAAAAAATGAATGGAAGTGGTTTTGAGGCTTACACTTATGTTCCGGAAATTTATGATTATTCAAATCAATATTTATATTGGTGGTATGGAGTTAAAAAATATGGTTATATGCCGAGTAAAGTGTCGTATAGTTTGACTGAAGTGCCGGAATATTTGCGAGCTCAAAAAGAATTTTATAGAAAAACAAAAGAAAGTAATGGGAAAATTGCTTTGATTTATGAAAATAATGGCAGCACTTCTGGTTGGTTAGGCCAATTTATAAAATATTGTACTGTAGACAAATGGCAGACTGACTGGAGAACGACAGTAGAAGTAAGAGAGAAATGTAAAAAATAATTTTTAATTTAAAATTTACAATTTTTAATCAATTTTTAAATATTTTAATTTTAAAATTTGAATTTGATTAAAAAATAAAAATTAAAAATTCTTTAAATTCTTTTTTAGGTACTGGCCGGTGTAAGAACGATCACAATTCATAACGTCTTTGACAGTACCAGCAACAACCAGTTCCCCACCCTTTTCACCACCTTCGGGACCCATATCAATAATCCAATCAGCGTTTTTGATCATATCAAGATTGTGTTCGATAACTACGACTGTATTACCTTTATCAACTAATTTTCTTAAGACAGTAATTAATTTATCAACATCATAAAAATGTAAACCAGTGGTTGGCTCATCAAGGACATAAAGCATTTTACCTCGGCCTAATTTGACTAACTCACGACTAATTTTGAGACGCTGTGACTCCCCTCCTGACAAAGTATTTGATGGTTGGCCTAATTCTAGATATCCCAAACCAACATCTTGGATAGTAGTTAACATCCGTTTTAATTTGGGGATATTTTTGAAAAATTCAGCGGCTTCGTCAATAGTCATTTTAAGAATTTGAGCAATATTTTTACCTTTATATTCAACATCAAGAGTTTCTTCTTTGTATCTGGTGCCATGACATTCATCACAAGTAACGTAGAGATCAGGTAAAAATTGCATTTCTATTTTAATTTGACCTTGACCTTCACAGATAGGACAACGGCCAGTTTTGGCATTAAAAGAAAATCTATCAGCGTTGTAACCACGAATTTGGGCTTCAATAGTTTGAGCCATAAGTTTACGAATATCGTCAAAAATCTTAGTGTAAGTGGCTGGATTGCTACGAGGAGTACGACCTATGGGAGATTGGTCGACTAATAAAACATCAGTGACATTATCAGCACCAGTAATTTCATCGTATTTACCAATAAAACCATAATAACTACCGAGAGTAGCTTTGCGAATACCACCATAAAGAGTGTCATGAATGAGGGTAGATTTTCCCGAACCAGAAACACCAGTGACACAAATTAATTTATTTAAGGGAAAATCAACATCGACATGTTTGAGGTTCCATTGGCTGGCACCTTTGATAGAAATTTTATAATTAGGATTAATTAAATTAGAATCAAGGTTATTTTTGATTTGGAGTTTGCCGGAGAGATATTTGCCGGTTAATGACTTACTATTCTTTTTAATATCTTCGAGACTACCTTGAGCAATTACTTCACCACCGTGTTTGCCGGCATATAAGCCAAAATCAACGATATAATCGGCAGATTTGATAACATCTTCGTCGTGTTCAACCACAACCAAAGAATTACCTAAATCTTTGAGTTTTTGTAAAGTGGCGATGAGACGATCATTATCACGAGAATGAAGTCCGATGGTTGGTTCATCGAGAACGTAAAGAACACCAGTTAAACCGGTACCAATTTGGCTGGCTAAACGAATTCGTTGTGACTCACCGCTAGATAAAGTACCGGCTTCACGGTCGAGACTTAAATAATCAAGACCGACAGCTAATAAAAATTCAATGCGAGCAGCTAATTCTTTTTTGATAGGAACAACAATTTCTTTTTCTTTGTCGCTGGTTAATACTGAATCGAGGTTATTTAACCAAGTATTTAGTTTTTCAATTGGTAATTGAGTAATTTGATAAATATTTTGGCCTAAAATGTGGATAGAAAGAGCATCCTGATTGAGACGAGCCCCGTGACAAGTAGCACATTCACTTTTGATCATGAATTTTTCAAGTTCTTCACGAATAGCATCGGAAGAAACTGAAGCATAACGACTTTCCATCATTCTGGCACGCCATTCGGGGAATTTTGAACGATCAACTTGATATTTTGAACCAAGACCTTTGCATTCGGGACAAGCACCTTCGGGAGAATTGAAAGAAAATAAACGAGGTTCAATTTCTGGAAGCGAAATATTACAGTTAGGACAAGCAAAATTTTCGGAAAATAAAGTGTCAGTAAAATCTTTGGGGTTTTCAGGAAAATTAAAACCAGAATCATTGACCTGAGCAGTAATAACCAAACCATTGGCTAATTTCATGGCTTGTTCAACATCGTCGATAAGACGATCGTAAATTGGCTTAGGATCTTTAAGATTGTCTTTATTAATGGAAACACGATCGATGACAGCATCAATATCGTGTTTATTGGTTTTGGCAATACCAAAATCAGAATATAAATCGATAATTTGATTATCGATTCGAATCCATTTGTAACCTTGTTTTTTTAGATTCTCAATTAAACCTTTGAAATCACCCTTTTTATCACGAACAACCGGCGATAAAACTAAAAACCGATATAAATTGAGACCAGAAGCCATAACTGAAGCAGTGTTTAAAATTTGAGTGACAATTTGTTTACTACTCTGAGGAGAAACTTCACGACCACAGTTGGGACAATGGGGATGACCAATGCGGGCAAAAAGTAAACGCAAGTAATCGTAAATTTCGGTGACAGTACCGACAGTAGATCGAGGATTGTGAGAAATAGCTTTTTGATTGATAGCAATAGAAGGCGAAAGACCATCAATAAGGTCAACCTCAGGACGTTTCATGTTACCTAAAAATTGACGAGCATAGCTCGACAAGCTCTCTACATAACGACGCTGACTTTCAGCAAAAAGAGTATCAAAAGCCATGGAAGATTTACCAGACCCAGAAACACCGGTAAAAACGACGAGTTTATTTTTGGGGAACTCAAAAGAAACATTTTTTAAATTGTTTTCTCGAGCACCTTTGACAATGATTTTGTCTAACATGGTTTAATTAATTAGTGAGTAGTAAATAGTAAGTAGCTAATAATTTTGAATTTCGCGGATTTGATCACGAATTTGAATGGCTCCTTCAAAATCTAAATTAAAAGCCAAATTTCTCATTTGTTTTTTGAGTTCTTTGATTTGACGTTGTCGCTGTGGTGGAGTAAGTGATGAAGTATCAATTTTGGCCCAATCAGCTTTGGGATCTTTTTTGAGATCATCGAGGATTTGAGGACGGATAGATTTTACCACTGATTTGGGGGTAATATTATGATCTTGATTGTATTTAACTTGAATTTTGCGACGGCGATTGACTTCACGAATAGCTCCATCCATAGCGTCGGAAACTGAGTCGGCATACAAAATAACTTGACCAGAAACGTGACGTGAAGCTCGGCCCATAATTTGAATGAGTGATGATTGAGAACGCAAAAACCCTTGCTGGTCGGCATCAAGAATGGCTACTAAACTAACTTCTGGTAAGTCAAGACCTTCACGCAATAAATTGATACCAACTAAAACGTCGTAATTACCAGAGCGTAAATCGTCGAGAATTTTTGAACGTTCGAGGGTGTCGATATCGGAATGAAGATAAGCAACTTTTAAATCAGTGCCGGTTTTTGATGGATCAGAAAGATAATTAGCCAAATCTTCAGCCATACGTTTGGTAAGAGTGACAACTAAAGTACGTTCTTTTTTGGCAACACGAGACTTTATTTCTTCGACCAAATTAGGAATTTGATTAAGGGTCGCCCGAATACTAATTTCCGGATCGACTAAACCAGTGGGGCGAATAATTTGCTCGGCAATATGTTTTTTTGATTTTTCTAATTCATATTTGGCGGGAGTAGCAGAAACATAAATAACTTTGGCCATTCTTTTTTCAAATTCGTCGAATTTAAGAGGACGATTGTCTAAAGCAGATGGAAGACGAAAACCAAAATCAATTAAATTATTTTTACGAGCGACATCACCGGCAAACATACCACCGATTTGAGGGACACTAACGTGAGATTCGTCGATAACGGTCAAAAAATTATCACCCCATAAATGACGGAAATAATCGACTAAAGTATATGGAGGGTCGCCGTGTTTACGGTTTTGATCAAAATAAATAGAATAGTTTTCAATACCGTTGATATAACCAGTTTCTTGAAGCATTTCTAAATCGTATTCGACTCGTTGTTGAATTCGGTGAGCTTCAAGAATTTTATTCTGAGATTTAAACATAGCGACTTGTCGGTCACAATCGGAACGAATTTGTTTGAAAATTTCATCAAGATCACGATGACCACTAACGTATTGTTTGGCAGGAAAAAGTTTAAATTTTTCTAAGACTACTTCACGACTTGTCATGGGGTGACGTTGAGTAATTTTGGTTAGAGTGTCACCTAAGAATTCCAAAACTAAATACGAATCAGTGTATGATGGCCAAAGTTCGATATTGCCACCACGAATACGAAAAGTGGAACGTTTGAATTCGAGTTCTGAACGAGTGTAATAAAGAGAGATGAAAGTTTCTAAAAGCTGACGACGAGGATATTCGTGATTAATTTCCAAAGAAAAAGTCATGTTTTCGAACTCGACCGGGTCACCAATGTTGTAAATACAACTGACAGAGGCAACAACGATATTGTCGTCACCGGACAAAAGATTAGATGAGGCTTCTAGACGAAGACGATCGATACGATCATTAATATCGACTTCTTTGGCAATGTAAGTATCAGATGCAGGGATATAAGCTTCGGGTTGGTAATAATCGTAATAAGAAACAAAATAGGAAACTTTGTTATTGGGAAATAATTCTTTGAACTCCTGATAAAGTTGTCCGGCTAAAGTTTTGTTGTGAGAAATTACTAAGGTTGGTAGTTGAGTGTTTTGGATGACATTGGCCACAGTAAAAGTCTTACCGGAACCGGTAACACCGAGCAAGGTTTGTTGTTTAACACCAGAGATAATATTATCCGAAAGTTGGGCAATTGCCTGAGGTTGATCACCTGAGGGTTGATACTCGGATTGAAGACTAAACGGCATAGATAATATTTTATCATGGTTTTGGGTTTTATTTGGGTAAGTTATTTAGGAAAATTTTATGTTAATTTTAATTAATGTTGCAGAAAGTTTTGTCGATAGCGAGCGTGGGATTACAAGGAATTGAAATAGAAGTCGAGGTTAATGTGGCCGAAAAAGGTTTCCCTGGTTTTGGAATTGTGGGATTGGCGAGTAAAGCAGTGGAAGAAGCTAAGGAAAGAGTAAAAACAGCAATTATTAATTCCGAAATAGAATTTCCCAATGCCAAAGTAACGATTAATTTGGCACCAGCAGATATTCCTAAAGATGGGAGTTGTTATGATCTGCCAATTTCAGTAGGAATATTAGCATCGATTGGCGAAATGGTTTTACCTCAGGAAAAGGCTTATTTTTATGGTGAATTATCACTCGACGGAAGTTTGAGACATACCAGAGGAGTGTTTTTGTTGGCATTGTTGGCTAAAGAAAAAGGAATTAAAAAAATTTTTGTACCACGAATGAGTGCCAATGAGGCAAGTGTAGTTAGTGGTGTAGATGTTTACCCGGTAGATAATTTAAAAAATTTAATTCGCCATTTGAGTGGGGAAAAATTAATTGAACCATTAAGAAAAGTAGAAACTGAAGAAGTGTTGGGAGATATTACCCCAGAGTTTGATTTTGCTGAGATACTGGGACAAGAACAAGCCAAACGAGCTTTAGAAATTGCGGCAGCTGGTGGACATAATGTATTTATGATGGGCCCACCAGGCAGCGGAAAAACAATGCTGTCTCGAGCAATGGCAGGAATATTACCTAATTTAACTGAAAAAGAAAGTTTAGAAGTAACAAAAATTTATTCAATTACTGGAAATATTCCTCCAGGTGGGTCATTGATTCGTCAAAGACCATTTAGATCACCACACCATACAACTTCACAAGTAGGATTGATTGGGGGTGGAAGTAATCCCCGACCGGGTGAAGTATCGTTGGCCCACCGAGGAGTTTTGTTTTTGGATGAATTTCCAGAATTTGGGAGAAATTCTTTGGAGGCATTACGACAACCATTGGAAGATGGATTAGTAAATATTTCTCGAGCAGCTGGGTCAGTAACTTTTCCGGCTCAATTTATGTTGATTGCGGCAGCTAACCCTTGCCCGTGTGGTTATTTGGGTGATCCGAAAAAAGAATGTAAATGTAGTACCTTTCAGGTTTTAAATTACAGAAAGAAATTGTCAGGACCGATTATGGATAGAATTGATTTACATTTGACCGTGCCGGCAGTAGATGTGAATAATTTAATGGTGTCTAAGGATGAAAATCATAATGAAAAATCTGAAAGTATTAAAAAACGAATAATTGAAGCCAGAAAAATTCAGACAGAAAGATTTAAAGATTTGGAACATGTTCATTGTAATTCGGATATGAAAAACAGACACTTGAAAGATTTTGCTAATTTAACCGGAGAGGCAAATTTATTACTTAAACAAGCGGTGAATAAATTTAATTTGTCAGCTAGAGTTTATTTTCGATTAATAAAAGTAGCCAGGACAATTGCGGATTTAGATAAGAGTAATGAGATAAAAGAAAATCATATTGCGGAGGCATTACAGTATAGAGTTAAATCAGAAGATTAGCTTTTCAGATTATCAGCTTGTCAGATTTTCAGAAAAACAAAATATAAATAAAAACAAAAATTAATACAAAACCCACCCGCCCTGCGGGCACCCTCCCTTGATGAAGAGAGGAAATAACATTTTTATAAATCATGTTTGATAAATCTAAAATACAAAATTATAAAAAAGGCAGAGAGGGAGAGGAAATTGCCAGAGAGTTTTTGAAAGGGAAAGGATTTAGATTAATTGAATCAAATTATTCTAATGTGTTGGGTGAAATTGATTTGATAATGACAGACAAAGATTGGTTGGTATTTGTGGAAGTGAAATTAAAAATTGGTGATAAATATGGAAGTCCGGAAGAAATGATTAATAAAAATAAATTATCAAAAATAAAACGAGTAGCCGAATCATTTTTAGTATTAGAAAAAGAAGTGGCAAAGAATTTTGAGAAATATAGAATCGATGCAGTGTGTATAGTGTTGAATGAAGATAAGACAGTTAGAACGATAAAACATTATGAAAACTTATATTAAATCCCTCTCGGCTACGCCGTATCTCCCTTTGATGAAAGGGAGAAGTTAAAAAAAATATTATTTAAAATTAAAAATGAATGAATGGAAAAAGTGGCCGATAAAAACAATTGAGAAAAAAGATTTTCCAAAAAGCTTGCAGGAAATTAGAAATTGTCCGGAAAAACTTTTTTATCGAGGAGAATGGAAAAGTGATTTATTTAAAAAAGTAACAGCCATTGTCGGCAGTAGACAGATAACAAAATACGGCCGATGTGTAGTGGAAAAAATTATGCCAGAAATTGTTTTTCAAAAATCAACGGTAATTTCTGGATTCATGTACGGAGTAGATACTGAGGCTCATCAAAGATGTTTGGAATTGGGTGGAAAAACAATTGCGGTGTTGGGCGGTGGATTGGATGAATATTACCCAAAAGAAAATGATAAATTGTATACCGAAATTTTGAAAACTGGTGGATTAGTAATTTCGGAATATGAGGCAAATTTTAAACCGACGGTGTGGAGTTTCCCTCAACGAAATAGAATTGTGTCCGGTTTGACTAATACTAGTGTGGTGATTGTAGAGGCAGGAATAAAATCTGGCAGTTTGATTACGGCCAAATTAGCACTAGAACAAAAAAGAAAAATTTTAGCTGTACCTGGACCAATAAATTCAAAAACTTCTGAAGGAACAAATTATTTAATTAAAACTGGTGGGGCAAAAATATTGACGGAACCAAGAGATATTTTTGAAGATAAAATTGCTATGCCGACTCAGGAAAGTTTATTTAAGGATTACAGTAACCTGTCTGATCTAGAAAGAATAATAGTTGATTTGGTAGAAAATGAGGCAATGACTAGCGATGAATTGTGTCAAATAACCAAAAGAAATATTACAGAAATTTCGACTACCTTATCGATGATGTTAATGAAAGATTTACTGACCGAAGAAGACGGAAAATTTTATATAAGTTAAAACCCACCTGGCCTTTGGCCATCCTCCCTTGATGAAGGGAGGATATTATTTTTTACAAGTAATTGGTCCAATCGGAAATGGGAGCAATATTACCACAGACAAAATTGATGCCGTAAAGAATAATGGCTGGTAACAAAATTAAGAAGACGATTTTAATAGATTTTTTGTTAAGAAATTTTTGGAAAGCCAGCAATAAAAATGGATAAATAGGAGCAATGTAGCGACTAATATCGCGATGGGCCACTAAAAGTGTGGCAATAGTAAAGACTAATGGGAAAATGGCAATAATATCGAATTTATATCTTTTAACTAACCGATAAACTCCATAGATAGCGATAAGGAAAATATAAACAACATCTTCGAGCCAAATAGTATTAATCCAAGATTTAGTACTAATAAAAACTTGATATGGTAAGTAATTTAAATGGAAGTTGTCCCCACTTTGGAAATAAGCCATTGAGTTTCCAGTTTGAAGATAATAAAGATAAAAAATTAATAAAATAGTAACCGGAGTGAGTAAATATGGATAGTATTTTTTGATAACAGGAAGTAGTCCGTGCCTACCGGCAGGCAGGTTTTTAGTTTTAACTAATTCATAAATAGCAACGATGGCATAAGATAAAACTAATAAAACTGCTGGGCTTTTGAAGGTTTGAGCTAGAGCGGCAAAAATAGCTGAGAGCCAAATTTTGTCTTTTTTGAAAAAGAAAACTGAGGCAATAATACTAGCCAAAAACCAAGTTTCGGGAGCACCAACAGAACGTAAGACAAAAAAACGAGCTGGGAAAAATAAAAACAAAACAGTTAACCAAAAGGCTTTTTTTTCTTTGACAAATAATTTTAAAAATTCAAAAAGAATCAGACTGAGAAAAATTGATCCCAAAAGAGTGGAAAAAAGCATGGCTTTTGGACCGGTAGTAAAGTTGTTAAAAAATTTGATTAGCAAAGGATAACCTGGGAAATGAGCCGGATAATATTCCAATGGTTGAGGTAAAGAAAAATTGGGACCGATGCAATCTTTGATATAACCGCATTTGGAAATAACCATATAATTAGGCCCGTCGTAGTTAGAAAAAACAGTTTCGAGAGAAACATTGCCAAAACCAATTTTACTGGGAAGATTGAAGTAAAAAATGAGCCAAAAAAACAAAGAAGAAA
>CAYRYK010000008.1:0-5537 GCA_964428535.1 uncultured Gammaproteobacteria bacterium
CAAATATCGGCAGTAAATACAGTCTCTAATGTGGATTCTATTTTGAGTTTAAACAAGACTAACACTAGTGATATTGATGCTATGAAAAATCAATTACTTTCAATAAAGGCATTGATTGATGTGAACCAGACTTTATTAGAAAAATCAGTAAATCAACCAATAATAAAAACATGGTTAGAAGAAGGAAGTATTATTTTTAAAACAATGATTACTAACCCGTCAGCAACAAAACAGGTAGTACCATTGAAATTTTATTTACCAAAAGAGGCCAAAGAAAAAGATGTAATGAAAGTAGATGAAGGAGTGGTGATTAAATATGATACAAGTTCAGAATCGATGTATATTGAGGGTAATTTTACATTAGCTCCAAAGGAAACAAAAATAGTGAGTGTGGAAATAACCGATATTTGGAAGATAAATGAAACAGAAATTGATTCGATTAAAAATCAAGCAGAGGAATTAACTAAACCATTAAGTAGTACCTCTTTCTTTGCTCAAGGAGTAACTTTGAAATCCGATATTAATGCTAATTTAGAAAACATTAAGAGAATCCAAAATGAAGCTGTGACACCGGAGGCAAGAATTCAGGCTTATAGAGAAAATTTGATTAAAATAGATCAAGTAAAGGGTGAAATTAAAGATTTACAAACATTAGTTTCATCATTATCATCGACGACTAGTCTGACTGGATTTGTAGGCGGAGCACAAACATTATCTTTATGGGGAATAGTGTTAGTAATAGGAATTAGTGTGGTACTGATTACGACTTATATGAGGGTAATTATTTTGAAAAATAATCGCAGTAGTACTAAATCTAAGGATTGTATTGTTTTAACTAGAAAGAAAAATGTTTTAGAAAAAATGTGTAGTAAAAGTTGGATTAAGTTAATATTTTTGGGGTCAATTGTAATAATTGTAGGGTTTTTGGTTTTTAGCGGAACGTTAAAATTAACTCAGAAAACAACTAATAAGAAAAATGAAGGAACAGCGGCAGTATTAAAAGTAGAAGAAGAAAAATTAAAACAAATTGCTCAGGTTGATAACAAAAATGAAACAAAGGTTTTGGGAGAAACCACGGAAAAAAGTGAAGATATAATTAAAGAAAAAATTATAGGAAAGGTGGTGATAATTTTACCAACTGACTCGACTGCGTCGGTAAAATTGAGGGAAAATCCTGATTTGGAGGCAAAAATAATAGGTAAAATATGGGTAAAACAGAAAGCTGATATGTATGAAGAGAAAGATAATTGGACTAGAATTGGATTAACGATAAAAATAGATGGTGAAGAAAAATATGTAATTGGTTGGGTTAGAAGTCAGTTTATAGAAAAATAATGTCGGTCCAAGAATTATTAATAATAGCCTTAATATCGCCATTAATATTAATACCAATAGAAGGTATATTCCCTCACCCTTTTATCGTTGAAGAGTTATTTAAATATATCCTACTATTAGGAATAAATAAAAAGAAACAAAGACGTTTGATTGAGTCGGTCTTGGTAGGTTTTTTGTTTAATTTAACAGAAACATTTTTGTATATACCGAGCATAATAAACAGTGGGAAAATATCGGTTTTATGGGGAAGATTGTTTTATACAGGGTTAATGCATGGAATAACTTGTGCTTTGATGTACTTGGGAATTAAAAAAAATAAATATTTTGGATTGATAGCCTTAATATTGGCAATGTTGTTACATTTTGGTTTTAATAAATTCCATACTGTCTTTGACTATATTCGCTAATTATTCATACCTGAGGGCTTCGATAGGTTGAAGAGAAGCGGCTTTTTTGGCGGGATACCAACCAAAAAGAATACCAATACCGACAGAAACAAAAAAAGCTAAAAGAATTGAGCCAAAGGAGATAGTAAAGGCAGAAGAGTTGATAATAGAATAAACATAAGAAAGAATGATACCCAAAACAATTCCAATAAGACCACCACCAAAAGTGAGGATAATGGATTCAGTTAAGAATTGAGTAATAATGGTTTTCTTCTTGGCACCAAGAGCTTTACGAAGACCAATTTCCCGGGTACGTTCGGTAACAGTAACTAACATAATATTCATAATGCCAATACCACCAACGATAAGTGAAATAGCAGCAACACCAGACAAAAGAGAAGTAAAAGTTCCAGTAACGCTGGTAGCAGTAGATAACATCTCTTCGGAAGAACGAATATAAAAATCGGCACTAGAAGCGTCAGTTTTTTTGTGACGAGCTAAAAGGAAATAACCAATTTGATTTTGAGCTTGAACAATAACATCACTACTGGAAGCTTGGGCAGCAATTGAAGTAAGATAACTAACACCAAAAAGTTGTTTCATACCAGTAGAAAGAGGGATATAAATAGCGCTGTCGCTACTACCCATACCACTAGTACCTTTGGCAAAGGTAACACCTATAATAGTGAAATTTAATCCATTAATGCGAATTGTTTCTCCAAGACAGTTATAATCAGAATTACCGTAAAGTTCTTCAACAGTATCAGGACCAACAACAGCGACATGAGAATTGGAATTATAATCGCTGTCGGTAATGAAACGACCAGTGCTAATTTTAAGATTATGAACGGTAGAATAAGCAGCTTTAACTCCATAAATACTAGTGTTAGTATTGGTATCATTAGCCACAACTTGGAAACGGCTGGAATATTCCGGAGAAATAAGTGAAACTGCCGAAAGACCGGCTTTTTCGAGAGCCTCAGCGTCGGCTAAAGTTAAAGTTTTGACAGTACTACTACCTCTAACCATACCAGAACGTTGTGAACCAGGAGAAACGGTGACTAAGTTAGAACCAAGTGATTCAATTCGAGCAGTAACTGATTTTTGAGAAGATTGACCAATAGAAATAAGACCAATAACTGAGCCTATACCAATAATAATACCGAGCATAGCTAAACCAGTTCTCATTTTGTTGAGTTTGAGACTAGTAAAACTTTCTTTGAGTAATTCCCAAAATTCAGTCATGCTTATCTACCTCCTTTTTAATATTGTCAGCAGTAAGACGATGTTTATTAAAATTGTCGCTAACGATTTTGCCATCACGAATAAAAATAATTCTTTTGGCATGTTGGGCTATATCTGGTTCATGAGTGATCATAACAATGGTGTGACCATCATCATTTAATTTTTCAAAAATAGCCATAATTTCGTCAGCTTGAGAAGAGGCAATGTTACCAGTTGGTTCGTCGGCTAAAATTAAGGCTGGGTTTAAAACTAATGAACGGGCAATAGCAACACGTTGTTGTTGTCCACCAGAAATTTGATTACTAGTGTGGAAAAGACGATCCCCTAGTCCAACCATTTCTAAAAATTTTTTGGCAGTTTTTTCGCGCTCTTCTTTGGGAACACCAGCATAACTCATAGGTAACATGACATTTTTGAGAGTGGAGGTTCGAGGTAAAAGATTAAAAGCCTGAAAAACAAAACCAATTTTTTGATTACGAATTTCTGATAATTGATCATCTGAAAGATGGCTAACATCTTTACCGTCGAGAGTATATTCACCTGAGGTAGGTTTATCTAAAGCACCTAAAATGTGCATTAAGGTAGATTTACCAGATCCGGATGGACCCATAATGGCAACAAACTCACCCTCGTTGATTTGAAAAGAAACATTGTTAAGAGCAATAGTCTCAAGAAGATCGGTTTTGTAAATCTTAGAAAGATTTTTGACAGAGATAATTGTATTCTTTGTTTTTTTATTGGACATATAGTTTTTGTTTTACATGCCAGGAGGACCACCAGCGCCCATAATGAAAGTACTATTACTACGATTACTATTGGTACTATTCCTATTGTATGAACTAAAATCAGAAGTTGTATTATTATTGGATTTTGATTGATTACTGATTGAAGAAGAGATGATAGTGTCACCTTCATTAAGTCCAGATTTTATTTCTGTTTGACTATCGTTAGTAGAACCAAGTGTAACAGTAATATTAGAAGTAATACCGTCTTTTATAACTTGAACAGTAGAGATACCGTCGCTACTAGTTTCAATGGCAGTAGAAGGAACCAATAAAACATCGGCTTTGGAGTCAATAATAATATTGGCAGTAACAGCCATATTGGTATAAATTTCTTTGTCGGTATCGTCAAGTAAAACGACAACTGAGTAAGAAGTAACACCAGAATTAGAAGAGCCGGCGACATCGACTGAAAGAACAGAACCAGTAAAAGTAGTACCAGAAAAAGCGTCCATGGTCAGGGTAACTTTTTGACCGGATTTAACTTTAACAATATCTGATTCGGTTAAACTAAGGGTGGCTTGATATTGGCCTTTAGGGTTAGTGATACTGCCGACAGTATGAGAAGTAACAGAGGAAGAATTTTCACTACTATTGGTGCCAGTAGAAACTGTAATAGAATTAGAAGAGTTAGAAATAATAACACCCTCGGCTAAACTTAAATTACTAATTACACCGGCAATTGGAGCATAGATAGTTGAAGAAACTTTTTTGTAATTATCATAAGCATTGGCTGTTTGTTGTTTGGCTTTGGCAATAGTAGCACTGTAGTTGTTGTAGGTAGTTTCATCGGCAGTAAATTTTTTCTTAATTTCATCAAGGGTTTTAGTAACAATAGCTTTTTCATTATAAGTATATTCGGCTTTGGTTTTGGGATTCCAAGCACCAGCAATCATATTGTTATATTCTTCTTGAGCGTCTAAAACGGCTTGACGGTCTTGCCACATTTGAAGATCAGCACTAGCTTGATCAGCGATGGCTTGTTTTTCTTTTTCCAACATAGAAGTGTAATTAGCCCAAGCAATAGTTTGATTGTAAGTGCCATCATCATCTAAAGTAATTTCGGCAATTTTTTGACCTTTGGTAATAGTGTCACCATTTTTAACATAAACTTTTTTGATAGTACCAGTGGCGCCAGTAGTAATAGTAGTTTTGTTTGATGAGGTAATAGTGCCAGTAGCAGAGATAGAAGTAACTAAAGTACCTTTTTCGACAGTGGTAGTTTTATAACTAACTTGGGATTTTTTAGAACTTTCAATTTTTGAGTAAGTAAACCAACTAGCTCCACCAATAATTACAACAATGATTATAATTCGAAGAAATTTTGGCAGAGAAATAAATTTACTCTTAAGATTGATAAAAAATGTTTAATGAACTTCATAGCCGTGAGTTTAGTTTTAAATTCTGAAGGTTAACTGAATAAAGGTAAACTAATAATGAAGGTAGTACCATGATCAATTTCACTTTTGACACGGATTTGACCATGGTGGAGTTGAACAATTTTTTGAGCAATGGAAAGACCAAGACCATAACCAGACTCTTTAGTTTTGGTTCGGGCAAGATCTGATTGATAAAAACGGTCAAAAATATGAGGCATATCTTTTTCAGAAATACCAATACCTTGATCAATAATTTTGGTAACAATTTGGTTTTTTTTGGTTTGTGAAATTATTTTAATAATAGTATTTTGAGGACTGTATTTAATGGCATTGTCAATAAAAATAGTAAAAAGTTCAATAAGACGACTATGGTCTCCAGAAATTTTTGCAGGCTCGATTTTGGAAACTAA
>CAYRYK010000008.1:5637-7639 GCA_964428535.1 uncultured Gammaproteobacteria bacterium
TGGGAATTAGCAAAACGATTAATTTCTTGGTCGATAAGACCATAAATGAGAACACTAAAAGAAAAACTGATAATGGTAATAATCAACAAATACCAGGCGGTGAGTTTAATCCGAGCTTGTTTGAACATATGTTTAATTTTTAATTTTAAATTTACAATTTTTAATCAATTTTAAAATTTAAATTTGATTAAACCTGTCTGCAGGTAGAAATTAAGAATTAAAAATTTGAAATTATATTTATATTATTCACTAATTTTGTAACCAAATCCACGAATAGTTTGGATAAGTTTTTTCTTGAAAGGTTGATCAATTTTTTGACGAAGATTGCGAATATAAACTTCGACAGTATTGGGCAAAATATCTGATTCGTAACTCCAAACATATTGAATAATTTGGTCTTTGTTTAAAATTTGACCGGCATGACGAACTAAACATTCTAATAAAGAGTATTCTTTGCTGGAAAGGCGAATTTCTTTGGTTCCCCTTTTGACTTGATAATTAGTAGTATCAATGGTTAAGTCAGCAAGAGTTAAGACTTTATTGGTAGTTTGTTGAGGACGACGACTAAGGGCTCGAATACGAGCTAAAAGCTCCTCAAAGGCAAAAGGTTTAGTTAAATAATCATCAGCTCCAACATCAAAACCTTTAACTTTGTCGTCGAGCTGACTTTTGGCAGTTAACATTAGTATCGGTGTATGGATGTTTTCGGAACGAAGTTTTTGACAAATAGAAATACCATCAAGACCGGGTAACATGAGGTCAAGTAAAATAATATCGTATTCACCAGAGGCGGCTAAATCGTAACCTTCAAGTCCATCAAAGGCAATATCGACAGTATAATGTTCTTGTTCTAAACCTTTTTTGAGAGAAGTAGCAATAAGATGTTCGTCTTCAACTATAAGTATTTTCATAGGTTAATTATAAATCTTAGGCTGAAAATAAACTGAAAACCTAGTTTTAATTTAAAAATAAGGTAAAATTTAGTTAATATGAAGAAAGAAGCAAAAGATATTAAAGGTATGGTTGATGAATTAGAAGTTAAGTTAGAAGAAATTTTTGTGGGTAAACTTTGGACGTTACCAAAAAATGTTAAGGAAATAATAGTAAAAATATCACCATATATAGCAATACTTAGTTTGATAGCTTTAATCCCAATGATTTTGGCTTTAACTGGATTGTCATTTTTAACTCCGGTGGCTTTTTTGGGAGGAATGAGAGCTGGATTTAGTTATATTATTTCAGTTTTATTTGCTTTGGTGACGGGAATTTTGACAGTATCAGCGATTTCAGGATTATTTAAAAGAGAACGTAAAGCTTGGAAGGTATTATTTTGGGCAAGTTTGATTAGCGCTTTGGGTGAATTATTACAAATGAATTTGGGAAGCTTAATAATTGGAACAGCAATATCGTGGTATATTTTGTTCCAAGTAAAAGAATACTATAAAAACTAAACTGAAGCTGGAAAAAAACCGGTTGGTATTTTATACTTAGCCATGACTGTCGAGGAAAAAATTCACCTTATTAGTCGCAATTGTCAGGAATTGTTGACCGAAGAGGATTTAAGAAAATTAATAGAATCTGGAACTGAGTTGAATCACTATATTGGTTTTGAAATTTCAGGACTAATTCATTTAGGAACTGGTTTGATGTCGATGGGTAAAATTGCGGATTTTTTGAAAGCTGGGGTGAAATGCCAAATACTTTTGGCAGATTTTCATTCTTATTTAAATAATAAGTTGGGTGGAAATTGGGAAAATATTAGAATTGCCACTGAAGGTTATTTTAAACAAGGTTTGATTGCTTCATTAAAATGTTTTGGAGTGGATGAAAGTCAGGTAGAGTTTATTACTGGAAGAGATTTGTATGAAAATAATTTGATTCATTGGGAAACATTTATGGAAGTGGGTAAAAATGTAACTCTTTCAAGGAATTTGAGATCGATTTCAATTATGGGAAAAACTCAAGGAACTGATGTAAGTATGGCAACTTTGTTTTATCCCCC
>CAYRYK010000008.1:7739-20089 GCA_964428535.1 uncultured Gammaproteobacteria bacterium
CAATTGATTGAGGACTACAAATCAGGAAAATTATTTCCATTGGATTTGAAAAATGGTTTAGCTGATTGGTTAATCGAGAAATTGGAACCAGCTAGAAAACATTTTGAAAGTGGAGTAGCGAAAGAAGGTTTGGAGAAGATGAGGGAGTTTTTAGGACAAACCCCTCAGTCACGATAAATCGTGACAGCTCCCATTGACAAGGGAGCCTATTTTTTATTTTAGATTTTTTATGAAAATTTTAATTCATACTTGTTGTGCGGATTGTTTACTAAAAATGGTGGATTCATTAAAAGATGAATCAATTGAAGTAGTGGGGTATTTTTATAATCCAAATATTCATCCTAGAGCAGAATATTTAGCCAGATTAAAAGCGGCTCAAAAAATTGGTGAGGAAAATAAAATTAAATTGATAGTGCCGGATTGGAGTCCGAGGGAATGGTTTAAAACACAAAACCCCTCAGTCTCAATTAAAATTGAGACATCTCCCCTTAAAAAAGGGAGAAGTCAAAAAAATAAAACAAGATGTGAAAAGTGTTGGAAATTAAGATTAGGAAAGACCTTTGAATACGCCAAAAATAATGGTTTTGAAGCAATATCCTCTACTTTAGTAACTAGTCATTATCAAAACAGAGAAAAAATTATAGAAATTGGAAGAGAACTAGAAAAGGAATTTGGAATAAAATTTTTAGTACCAGAAAAAGTGTCGAGTGAATTAAAAACTAGTGGGTTTTATAAACAAAATTATTGTGGATGTTGTTATTCGTTGGTAGAAGCCTGGTCGGAAAAGTTTGTTATATAATTTAGTATGGAAGATCAACCAAAAATAGAGAATTTTAATAAAGGACTGAGTCAAAGAGTTAAGAATGAATTGGGTAGTGAAAATTTGGGTAATGTAAATGTTTTATCGCAGACAATTAGATCGGTTGCTTTTGAAACTGGTTTCGACTCGCATTTATTATTGGTTGGGGGTATGGTTAAACCAGAAAAACAAGGGAATTATCATAAAGACGTAGATATGGTGTTTTATTGTCCAAATTTATCTACAGAATATTATATGGGGGGTAGTCATGAAAAATTTGATAAATTTAGTGATTTTTTTAGAAAAGTAAATGAAAAACTGAATTGGGAGATAAAAGTAGAGAACCCTTGGTTTTTTGATTTTGAGACAAGTGGTGACGGTAAAGTAGTTTTGTCTACAAACAAAGGTGTTCCAATAGAGGTTTTACCGGTAAGGGAAGACGGATTATCTGGATCATTTGAGAATTATTTAAAATCAGAACGAGATCCTTATGAAGTTTTGTTTTAATTTAAGATAAAATAGTTTTATGACAAACAAAAAATTATATAGAAATGAAGATGAGGCAATATTTGCTGGAGTATGTACAGGTTTAGCTGATTATTTTGATATTGACGTAACTTTGATGAGGGTAATTTTTGTACTTTTGTTTATTGGTGGTGGAAGTGGACTTTTAATTTATATAATTTTATGGATAGTGACACCGTTGAAAAAAGGTGGTGAAGCAATAATTAGTAGCAAAGATGATATTAAGGATTTTGCTGAAGAAGTAGGTAAAAAAACAAAAAATATGGCAAAGGAAATTAAAAAAGAAGTCAAAACTAGTAATAGAAAAGGTAGTTTATTAGGAATAATTTTGATGGCTGTGGGAATTTTAATATTGGTGGAAAAAATAATTCCGGTGGAAATTAGATGGGATTACGTGTGGCCAGGAATATTGATTTTTGTGGGTGGATACTTAGTTTTTAGAGATTAATTATTCTCGACAACAATCAAGGATTTTTCCGATAGTACTGCTGATGGTACCTAGAAAATCTTTTTTGGGGAGGGGTTTTTCATCAAATTTAGCTTTTTTTGGGTTGGTTTCAACCATACCTAGATTTAAGCCCCAAAATAAATTGTAGAGATCAAAAGATTTTTTGAAATAATCATTAGCTTCATTAATATCACCTTTGGTAAGACTTTTGGTACCAACTTCCATCAGACGCATAGAAGCCGAAAGAAGATGTTTACTAGTACACCAAACCTCACCTTGACCTTCTTTGACAATTTTTTTCATTAACTCTTTGCGCATTTCTCGGGCAGTGTTAAGAACTTCGATATATTTAGTGTCCCCTAGTTTTTGGGAAGTAAAAAACATATGTTCCTCAATTCCAATAAGATTCATAATAGCAACGGATAAATCTTCACCAGAAGAAAGATCCATTGAGTGGCCTTTTTCGAGACTTTTGGCTTTATCAATAAATTTCTGGATATCTTGGTTAGTGGTCATACGTTAGTTTACAACTTAAAAATAAATTTAAATAAAATAGTTAATAAAGTTAAAATACCAACTGGAAAGACAACTTTTTGGTATGGGAAAAGAATTTTACCACCATTGAGTTTACGAGAATAACGGTCGACAAAAATACCAAAAAACCAAATAAATAAGCCTAAGGTTTGGCCAAAAATGATTTTATCTAAACCAAGAATAGTATTAGTGGGAGAGCCGGTTTGCTGGGTAAAAATAAAATATGACAAAGTAGTGGCATACATAAGAATAGAAAGAATGACAGGATTACCAAAAAAACGATTTTTGATTTTGGTGGCTAACCAAAAAGAAATAGCGACGTTAAGACCAGAAATCCAAAGAGAAACTAGAAAATCATCAATACCAAGCCTATCGGCTAAAAGCATTCCCCCACCAACAGTAACAATGCAAACTGGGCATTGAGCAAAAGTAGGAACAGTGAAAATAAAAAAAGAGGAAACAAAAGATATTAAGAAAAATAGAATAAGATTTGTCATCTTTTAATTTTATCAGATGATTTTTAACAAACCTGAAATTTCAGGACTGATTATTTTAATTCGGATTCGATCTGGTTTAGTTGCGAATCGGAATTATCGGTAGAAGTTGAATTTAGTTCTTTAAGGATATCTGATTCAGAATCGTCACCTGTTTCATTATTGATAATGGTTGGAGTTGGTTGATTAGCTGATTGAGATTTATTTTTGGTAGTACAACCAGAAAGAAACAGAACCGAGAAAACAAGAATAGATGAAAGGATTATTTTTGATTTCATGATTTTATTGTTTTGGAGTAATAGTTAATTTTGGAGCTTTAGCTAAATCAGTAATAGTTTGGACTAATAATTTTCGAATATTCTCTAAATCCGCTTTAACTAAAGCAACGGAATCTTTTAAACCTTTAATTAAGTCAGAAGGTTTGTCAGAATTTTTTAATTCATTAAATTTGGTTGCAAAATTAGCTATGTCGGTTTGATATTTACTTTCTAGATCGTTAAACTGAGAAAGGTCGGTTTTAGCTTGAGTAGTGTCTTTATTACCAGGGTTTTTATTAATTCTGGCTTCAATTTTATTCTTAAGTGTGATTAGAGTGGTGTGTCTTTTAGTTAAATTGTTTTGAATAATTTCAAAATTGGCCTGAATTTTTTGTTGTTTAGCTTGGGTAAGAGCAGCTTTCTTTTCTTGACGGACTTGGGCGACAGTAGCTTTGGCTTCCTGACGAGTTTCGCGGTTTTGCTGGCGAGTATTTTTTGGAGTCGTAGTTTGGGCTAGAGCTGGTTGGCTAAAGATAGACAGAGCTAATAGAGTCAATAGAAAAAATTTTATTTTCATATTGATTTAATTATAACTATTTTTGGCAGACGGGACAAAAGAAAGTACCACGACCGCTGATTTTGATTCTTTTTATTGGAGTCTGACAGACTAAACAAGGTTGGCCATCACGTTGGTAAACTCGAAAATAATATTGATGTTGACCAACAGAACCGTCGGGGTGAATATATTTATTATCTTTGGCAGTAGAGCCGCCATGGAAAAGTGATTCCTTCATTAGGTCGACTAAATTTTGACGAAGAATTTTTGCCTGTTTTTTGGTAATTTTATTTGATGGTGTTTGAGGGTGAATACGGCTTAAGAATAAAGCATCGTTGTCGTAAATATTACCAATGCCGGCAAATTTAGATTGGTCTAATAAAACTAATTTGATGGCTCGGGAAGTTTTTTGAAGCTGATGATAAAAATAATCATCAGTAAAATCGAGACTTAAAGCGTCAATACCAACATTTTTTTGAAAATCCTTTAATTCGTCTGGAGAGAATAATTTAACCCAACCAAATTTGCGTTGATCATTAAAAAATAATTTAGTGCCATCAGAAAAAGTAAAGACGACTCGAGTAGATTTGTTAGGTAAACTAGATTTATCCTCTTTTGGAGTAGGATGACCAAAAACAGAATCACCAATAATAACCTGACCGGTCATTTTGAGATGAAAAAGCAAAGTGAGATGATTTTTAAGATGGAGAGATAGCTGTTTGCCGAGACGAGAAGTAGAGATGATAGTTTGGTTTTGAGCGAGTTTAGAGTCGCCAACAAAAGATTTGGAATTAAGAATTTCTATTTGAGAAATAGTTTTACCCAAAATGTGTTGGTCTAAAAAAAGACGAACGGTTTCAACTTCGGGAAGTTCAGGCATAAATTAGCAAAATAGTTAATTAGTAAATTAGTTATATAGTATAACCCTAGACTAAATCGTCGAGGTCGATGACGGAAATACTTTTGTTTTTGGCTAAATGGTCGACAGCAACAGTCATGTCGGCCAGACTATCTTTGATTTCAGAAAAGGAATTAAGATAAGCTTGAGTAGAACTGACGTAACCCATAATTAAGACAATATCAGAAATTTGTTTGTAACCAGAGTAAACAGCAATAATAGAATAACCGAAAATAAGACAATAAAAGAAGACGGCACTATTTTGAAGAATAAACCATTCAATAAAATTCCAATTGGTCAAACGATTAAAATGACGAGTATAGGTTTTTTGTTCCAACTCAGTATCGTTAGATTCTTGGAGTTTGGCATAGTAACCTTCGACCTTACTATTATGAGTGTCTTTTAAACAGACGTATCTTTGGGTGGTGTAATAATCAATAATAAGATAGACAAGAATGTAAACAATTTCTAGAATAAAAACCCTGGCGTCAACAAACCACAAAATAATAGGGATAGTAATTAAAGAAACAATACTATCGATGCCTGGTTGACGAAAAAGTCTGAGAGTTAACGAACTAGCATCAGCAAAATTACGGATAGCTTGGATGCTTTGATGGCGTTCTTCTTTGGTTTCTGATTTGAGTTCTTGAGTAAAATAATTATGAATATCGAAACCAATATCACTAATACATTCATCTAATTTAGATAAGGAACGAAGACGAAGATGGTTATCGATTAGTCTAACAACAAAAATAATCAGAACTAGAAAAAAAACAGGATTAAAATCAACTTTATTTTCAACATCTTCAATAGCAAGAGAATAAAGATAGATAGTTAAGAGAGGTAAAAGTGATGAAATAAATCGGACAAAAAGCCAAAACAAAAAACGGCGTTTATTTTGGATGATTTTAAAAATTAAAAATAGAGTCAGTTTGGTTTTTTTGAGCATGGCAGATAATAAATTATCAAGTTAAATGTCAAAAAAGTAAAGCCAAAAGGAATGATAGAATGGACTATGATGGAAAATAAACAAGTATTGGACACATTAATTATTGGTTCTGGGCCAGCTGGTCTGACAGCAGCAATTTATAACGCTAGAGCAGAATTAAAAACAGTGGTAATTGCGGGCAATCAGCCCGGAGGACAATTAACAATTACAACTTTGGTAGATAATTGGCCTGGGTTTCCGACTGGAACTGGTGGAGTGAAATTAATGATGGATATGCAAGAACAAGTGAGAAATTTGGGAGTAGAAATTAAACAAGGAATAGTTAAGCAAGTCAGATTATCAGCTAATCAGCCTGTCAGATTATTTGAAGTGGAATTGGAAGATGGAGAAATTTTGGAAAGTAAGGCAGTAATTGTGGCAACTGGTGCTGCGGTCAAGTGGCTTGGTTTACCAAAAGAAAAAGAATTGATTGGTCATGGGGTTAGTGGTTGTGCAACATGTGATGGAATGTTTTTTAGAGGGAAAACAGTGGCGGTGGTAGGTGGAGGAGACACTGCTTGTGAAGAGGCAGCGTTTTTGGGAAAAATTTGTGAAAAAGTTTATTTAATTCACAGAAGAGATGAATTTAAAGCTTCAATGACCGAGCAGAAAAAAGTTTTAAATAATCCAAAAGTGGAAATTTGGTGGAATAGTGAGGTTAAAGAAATTATGGGAGAAGAAAAATTGGAAGCAGTAAGAATAATTAACAATCAAACTAATGAAGAGAAAGAATTAAAACTTGATGGGTTGTTTGTAGCAATTGGGAGTAGCCCAGCAACAAAATTCTTGGAAGGATTGGTAAACTTAAGTGAGACTGGACAGGTGTTAGTAGGACAAAATAAAGAACATATAACTATGACCAGTGTTGGAGGTATATTTGCGGCTGGAGATTGTGTCAATATCAAACACAAACAAGCAATTGTGGCAGCAGGTGAAGGCTGTAGGGCTGGACTTGATGCAGAAAGCTGGTTAGCAAGTAGAGACTAATTTTTTGATTTTTTGAACAAATTTTTCAGTGGAGAATTCGGCGGCGCGAGAGAGACAATCGGAAGATTTAATCTTTAATTTTTGAAATTGTTGAATGGCAGCAGCAGCAGACTCAGAGGTTAATTCATTAAAAAAGACACCGGTTTTATTTTCGACAACAGTTTCAGTGACACCGCCACTACGATAAGCGATAACTGGGCAACCATAGGCCATGGACTCGACAGGAATGATACCAAAATCTTCTTGATCGGCAGAAAAAATAAAGGCTTGAGCGTTTTGATAAAGCTGGGCTTTTTCTTCTTGATTAATTTCACCAACAAATTCAATAGTTGGACCGGAAATTTGTTTGAGATCTTCTAAAGTATTAGCAAAATCGCGACCAAAAATTTTTAAATTAAGACCAAGTTGATTACAGGCTTGAATAGCAATGTCGAAACGTTTGGCTCGAGCAAGACGGCCACCAGCTAGTAAATAAATCCCTCTCGGCTGCGCCGCTTCTCCCTTTGACGAAAGGGAGATTTTTTTTGGAATATCTACTGGAGGGTTGATGATAATACTGTCGCGACGGTAAAATTTTTGGATACGGGCGGCAGTAGTTTTCGAATTAGCAATATATTGATCGACGTTTTGGGAATAACGGAAGTCCTTTAATCGTAAGAAATGATTGATAACATCGACTAAGGCTTTAATAAATTTATTTTGAGTAAATTTACGAGCGGTGGGTAAACCATAAAGATAACGAGGTGGAGTATGGCAATAACAAATTAATTTGGCAGTTTTTTTGTTAAGAGAATTGGGAAAATAAGCACCAGTGGCGGAAGTGATAATAATATCGTATTTGGAAAAGTCAAAAGATTTGAAAGCTAAAGGTGACAAAAGACGGAGAGGAGAAATGATTTTGTGAGCTAGAGGAATATATTGGAAAAAACTTTGATGAATCCTTCCTTGCCATTTTTGCTGAAGACGAGATTGATGAGGACCTAAGTATTCTGGTTTGTAGATAGAAGTATAGATTGGAGCGTCAGGGAAAATATCAGAAAGAGTTTCGAGAACAGCTTCGGCGCCACCAAACTCTTTGATGTAATCTTGGACTAGGGCAATTTTAGGGCAAAACCCCTCAGTCTCACTTTGTTCGCCAGCTCCCCTTGATGAAAGGGAGCCATTATTTTTTTTAACTTTTGTTTTTATTTTTTTAGTCAATTTTTTAAAATTTAAATTTTAAAACAATGATGATTGTTGGGGTTTAGTGTCCTGGTCGAGACGAGAAATAAGAGATTTGAAATTGTAACTTTTGAACATATTTTTGAGACTGTAAATAATTTCCGGGCGCCATTTGGCTTGAGAGAGATTAATATTTAATGGAATATTATCAATGATGGTGGCTAATTTTTGGGAAAGATAGGCGTTGTCTTTTTCTTTAATGAGTTTTTCTTTGAGACTGGGTTTGATTTCGTCAATATGAGAATAGATATTATCTAAATCCTGATATTGGGATAAAAGATCAGTGGCAGCTTTGGGACCAATACCGGCAACCCCAGGATAACAATCTGACATATCCCCCATTAAAGCTTTAAGGTCAATAACTTGCTTGGGTTTGACATTTAATTTTTGGTAAACATCTTGGGGATGGAAAAGTTGGGTTTCAGAAAGACCACGAAGTGGCATAAGAAGATGAACTTTTTTGGTAACTAACTGCATTAAATCTTTGTCGCCAGTGATAATAATGATTTCATCAATGAACTTTTTTTTGGCAATTTTTTTGGCGACAGTACCAATTAAATCATCAGCTTCGTAACCACCCATAGCAAAAGTGTGAATTTTTGATTGATTTAAAGTTTCGGCCAAAAGTGGAAGTTGAGAAATCAAATCATGGTCAGGAGCTTTGCGTTTGGCGCGATAACCAACAAATTCTGATTGACGAAAAGTGGGACCAGGAGAATCGAGACAGACAATAAGATATTTAGGGTTGATTTGAGAAATTGCCGATAAAAGCATGGAATAAAAACCATAAAGAGCATTGACTGGTTGACCATTGACATCAAGTGACGGAATAGAATGATAGGCCCGGTGAATGACGGCGTGACCATCGACGATGAGTAATTTAGACATACGATAGTTTATCAAAACTAAACCCACCCTACCCTCCCTTAAAAAGGGAGGCTGATAAAAATTTAAAAAGAAGTTATTTGCTGGTAGAATTTAGTGATGGGACAACATCCAATTCCTCAGCAAATATCATCCTACGAATTTAAATTAGTGGGAGAAATGACATTGAAGCAGTTTTTGAAAGCGGCTGCAGGAATTATTTTGGCAATTTTAATTAATTCAACCAAAATTGTGGTTTTAATTAAGTGGCCATTGATGCTGGTTGCCGGTGGCACAGGATTATTATTAGCTTTTGTACCCTTTGAGGATAGACCATTAGAAACATGGGTAAAGGCTTTTTTAAAATCAATCTACTCTCCAACCATATATACTTATCGGAAGAAGAATGAAGATAATTGGTTGGATTTGGATTTAACTAAAATTAATAAAGATGCAGCAGATGAGGTAGATAAACCGGTTAAAAACGAAAATTTATTTGTGGTTGGTGAAGAATTGCGAGAAGGATCAAAGTCATATATTTTGAGAGAAAAAAATAAGTTTAATGAAGGTGTAGCTATGGCAAGAAAAAAACTGAGTGAAGATGTAATGAGAGAGGAGGAAGATGAAATTGAAAAGAAAAGTCGGTTAATAGATAGTGGTAAGGCTTCTCCTGGTGTAGTAGCAGCAAGTGTGAACCAAAAAAATAATAATCAGGCAAAAGAGACGGATGAAAAGATAATTGATGATTGGAGAGATAAAAAAGTTGATTTAAATTTGAAGACAGAAAAATTAGAGGCAACAGGCGAGGCGGTATTTGGAACAATTCCAATGCCGGATAGGCCAGATATAGCAAATGTAATTGTTGGTATGGCAACAAGTGCTGAAGGTAAAATTATTGACGGAGTAATTATAGAAATACAAGATGAGCATGGGATACCAACAAGAGTAATCAAAACAAATTCTTTGGGACAATTTAAAATATCAACTCCATTGGCCAATGGCAGATACTTAGTAATTGCTGAAAAAGATGGTTATGTTTTTGATAGAGTTAATATTGATTTAGCTGGTAAAATAATTGACCCAGTTAGAATAATTGCTCATAATTAGTCTATTATTAGAATATGACAACTGATCCACTTAAAATTGCAATAAAAGGGACGACTCAAGATCATTTGCCGATTGAAGATATTGTTGATGGGGTGGTAATCTTAAAAGATGGATCTTGTGCCATGATAATGCAGATATCTTCGGTTAATTTTGATTTATTATCAGAAAAAGAACAGTCAGCCTTGGTTTCAGCTTATGGAGGAATTTTAAATTCCTTAAATTTTCCGATTCAAATCGTAATTAAATCGAGTACTAAGGATGTAGGGTCGTATTTAAAAAATTTGACGGATGCAGAAAATAGACAAGTTAATAAGTTGCTTAAGGAGAGGATAAAAAGTTATAGAAAATTTATAGAAGATACAGTAAAAAAGAATGATGTGTTATCAAAGTCTTTTTATGTGGTAGTAAAATTTTCTTCGATTGAATTAGGTATCACTGGTGGTGGAGCAAAAACATTGACGACCCTATTACCACTGCCTAAAAATGGATTGGTTAAAACTGGCTTGCCATATCCAAAGAATCAAATATTAGAAAAAGCTAAGGCTAATTTGGAGCCAAAAAGAGATCATTTGATTAGATTATTTTCGAGATTGGGGTTGGAAATAAAACCTTTGACAAATAAGGAATCAATCGAACTGTTTTATAAAATTTATAATGAAGAGGTAGTGGTTAACCAAAAACTACAGACAACAAATTATCAGAATCCAATAGTAACAACAAAATGAAATTGAATATTTTAGATAAATTACCATTAAAAAAGAAAGTCGAGACTCAGCCGGTGAACAATAATCAGGTAAACGTGTCGTCTGATGGTAAAAATAATTTTACTGATGGATTAGTTTCAACTAAAGATGTGATTGCACCAGCATCACTTGAAGTAGACTTTAATAATATTAGGATCGGAGAAAAGTTTTACAGAACGTTGTTTGTAGCGTCTTATCCCCGATTTGTAGGGATTAATTGGTTGTCGTCATTGATTAATTTTGATGCCACATTGAGTATTTCAATGTATATCTATCCAACAGACGGAAAAGCGATCTTGGATGATTTGAGAAGAAAAATTACAGAAATGGAAGCAGAAATTAGTACTGATATCCAAAGAGGAAGATTAGTTAATCCAGCAACTCAGGCAAAGCTGGAAGATGCTTTGAATTTGCAGGCTGATTTAGTAAAAGGTGAAGAAAGATTTTTTCAATTTGGATTATATATAACAATTGCGGCTGATTCGGTGCAGGAACTTGATAAGATTAATAAAAATATTGAGGCATCGATGGGGTCGTTGTTATTGGTAACCAAGAGAGTAACTCTACAAATGGAAGATGGCTTTGTAACTGGACTGCCACTTAACAGTGACCGTTTGAATATAAACAGGAATATGGATACTACTTCCCTAGCAACAACATTTCCTTTTGTATCTTCTGATTTGTCTGATGATAAGGGAATAATGTATGGAGTTAATATGCACAATGGTTCATTGGTGATTTTTGATAGATTTTCGATGCCGAATTATAATTCGGTGGTTTTTGCTACGGCTGGTGCAGGTAAATCTTATATGATTAAATTGGAAGTCTTAAGGTCGTTGATGATGGGGACGGAAATAATTGTAATTGATCCAGAAAACGAATACCGGGATTTAGCCACATCGGTGGGTGGTCAGTATATTGCTTTTGGTTATGGAGAAGAATCGAAAATTAATCCATTTGATTTGTCGTTAGCAGAAGAGGAGGGTGAAAATGCTTTAAATAGCAAAATTTTGTCGGTTCACAGATTGATGAAGATTATGTTGGGAAGTTTGGACCCAATGGAAGAGTCAATTTTGGATAGGGCCATGATGGATGCTTATAAAGCCAAAGGTATTACTCCTGACCCAACAACACAAGACAGAGAGCCACCATTGATTGAGGATGTTTATAAGGCGTTAATTGGAATGGAAGACCAGAAGGCTCAAATGATTGCGGCCAGAATGGAAAAATATATTAAAGGATCATTTGCAGGAATTTTTAATCAAAAAACAACAGTTAATTTAACAAATCAGTTTGTAGTTTTTGGAATAAAAAATTTGGAAGATACTTTGAGACCAGTGGCGATGAATATTATTTTGGACTACATCTGGACAGTGGTTAAAAGAAGTTTAAAGAAAAGATTATTGGTAGTGGATGAGGCATGGTATTTGATGCAATACGAGGACTCGGCGTCGTTTTTGAGAGGAATTGTAAAAAGAGGCAGAAAGTATTATTTGGGAGTAACGACAATTACTCAAGATGTGGATGATTTTTTGAAGACAGCTTATGGGAAAGAAATTGTAACCAATAGTTCAATTCAAATTTTATTGAAACAACACCCAGCAGCAATTGATCAAGTGGGTGAAGTTTTTTACCTAAGTGAAGGAGAAAAACAACTATTGTTAACTGCTGATAAAGGTCAAGGAATATTTTTTGCCGGGCAAAATCACGTGGCAATTGAAGTAATTGCTTCAAATGAAGAACATCAATTGATAACTTCAAATCCGGAAGAGGTTTTAAAGAAAAAGAAGGTTTTAGAAGAACAAGCTAAAATAATTGATTTAAAAAGGACAGATAAAAATGTAATGGAGACTCCATTGCCAGCCAAACCAACTCCAACTCCAACTCCAACTCCAACTCCAACTCCAACTCCAACTCCAACTCCAACTC
>CAYRYK010000008.1:20189-32441 GCA_964428535.1 uncultured Gammaproteobacteria bacterium
ACTCCAACTCCAACTCCAACTCCAACTCCAACTCCAACTCCAACTCCAACTCCAAAAAAAGATATTTTAGAGGAAGTTAAGGAAAATAAAACAGGTGGTGATGTTTTGATGTCGCCAGAAGATGTACTTCAGAGAAAAATTAGAGAATTGGAAGAATTGGAAAAAAAACCACAAAAACTTGAGGGTCAAATTAAAATTGAGCCACAAAAAATAGAAGAACCACAAAGGTTTGTGCCACCAAAACCAGAAGTAATTACTACAGAAAAAAAACAAACTCCGGTTTTTATCAAAAACGAAGAAGTGAAAGTACCGCAACCACCACAATTAGCAAAAAAGCCTCAACCAATTTTTGAAAATAAAGATAAACCAGAAGAAAAGAAAAAGATGGATTATGACGATTTATTTGGTAACGGAATTGTCTAATTTTTGGAGTGAAGTGTTGATATAATGATTTTATGGTTAATAAGGCGACTGCTACTAATGATGATTTACGGGAAATATCTCGAGCAAGTGAAGATGTTTTTAGAAGAGTAGAACAAAAAAAACGAGAGAACACAAGAACAACAGAACAAGATGTTTTGTTTAAAAGAATAGAAAGACAAAAAAATGAAGCATTAGGGAAAAAACAAAGAGCCGATTTAACTGGTGAAACTCAAAAGAATGTATTGACAGGAAAAGGTAATGTTGTTGATTTTTTGGAATATAGGGCAAAAAAATTAGGTCAAATAGAAAAACAACTAAGGGATCAAGAAAAACCGTTGGATATTGACAGTGGAAGAAGTGAAGAAACGAAGACGACTGTTACCAATGAATCAAGTGATGAAAAAACGGAATTGGGTTTGGTACTAGAAAGGGTTAGTCAAAAAAAAGCTGAAGAATTGGAGGGTAATAATGAATTTAAAGAAAAGTTGGAGGAAAAGTTAACTGAAATTGTGGTTGGTGGTGATTTAAAAACTGAGGATGAAAAAATAACTGAGATTAAAGAAATTATTAGTGAGAATACAGAAACAGAAGGAGTACCAGCAGAAATAGCAGCGAAAGAAATTTCTTTGGAGTTAAATAGAGTTAAAGAAAGTCATCAAGAAGAAATCATATCAACTGAAAGAAAGAATTTAGCTAAAGAATTTGAAGAAGAAACTAAGAAAAAAAATAAATTAAGTAAAGAAGAGGTAGAGTCAGTAAAAAAAATAGGTGAAACTATGGCTGAAGTTGTCTATGGTGATTCGGTAATTAGTGATAAGGATTTGGCTTTAGAAAATACCCAAGGAGTAAGTGTGGGTAAAATAAAAAATGCACAAAGAGAAATACAGGTAATAGTAGGATTACTAGACAAGACCCCAGAACAAGTAAAAAATATTAGAAATGAATATAAAAATTTTAAAGAAACAAATAAAATTGATTTACCCTTTAATAAAATTGTTCAATTAGCAGCTTTTGATAGAGTGTTAAATTCGCTTGAAGATCAAAGAATTGGCCCAGTTTTTGATTTGGTTCATCAAGGTAGTTGGTTACAAAAAATAAAAGGATTAGGAAATAATCGAGTAATTGGGTCTAGTGGTGGTTTTGTAATGATGATTGGATCTCAACCAATAAGAGATTTTGCCCAAAATTCAATAGGAATGCTGGTGAGTAGTGATTTTTATGGTGGATTTAGAAATGTTTTAAGTGGAATAGTAAATGGTGGAGTTAAAATGGCTAATATTGGATCAAAAATTGGGGGTTCATTGGGATTGGCGGCTGGAGCAACTAATCCAGTTGGGTTGGCGGTTTTGGGAGGTAAAGCATTGTTGGGAAAAATTACTGGAGGATTAAAAAGTTTGGGTTTGGATGTATTAGGTAAAGCAAAAAATGGAGCAGAATCTGGTGGCAATAAAGCTTTAGGATGGTTGATGGGTGGATTAGGGGCAGTGGGATCAATAAGTGGGTTAATAACAGCAATAGCACCACAATTGTTGATTGTATTAGGAGTATCTGTATTAGGGATTTCGTTTTTAACGATGAGTTACACCCAAACTGAAAGCCCGACAGTACCGCCAACAACAGAGTCAACAGAAACAAGTAATACAACAGATACGGAAACTGGAACTGGTTCAGAGACAAGTGGCGGAACGAGTATAAATATGTCGTACCAGGAAATGTCTCAACCAATAGATATGAGTAAAATTAAAAAAAGAATGGATAAAAGTGAATATAAATATAAAAGTAATGGTGATATTGATTTTAGTTATATAGGACCTTTACTACCAACAAAAGGGACTCACAAAAGATCGGATATTATTAAGGCGGCTTATGCATTATTAGGGATACCTTATTTTATGACTGGGGGCCATGGAACTATCGCTGATGGAGTAAGTTCAAAATGGGGTAATAAAATTACACCTTCATGTACTTATGGTAATTGTGGTAGAGCTTATATGGGGTTAGATTGTTCTGGTTTTGTAAGGTGGGTTTATAAATATGTAACAGGAGAGGTGGTTGGAAATAGGGCGGCAGATATTTATGCCAATTCTCGTCATATTAATAAAACAGAAATGAAACCTGGGGATATTGGTTATATGGAAGGCCATATTGGAATGTTTTTTGGAAAAGGGACTGATGGACAGTATTATTTTATTCACGATGCAGGAAGAAGTTCTAAGGCGGGACCACAAAGTTTGGGTGGGGTTTATATTTCGGCGGCAAAATTTTATAAATTCGGGGTAGTTAATGTTAGTTTGCTTGATGAATAGTTTAATATTTATAATTAACTTATGAATTTAATTAAAAAATATTGGTTTGTCTTGGTTTTAGTTTTAATTTTAGTAATATTGGTTTTTTTAAAGACTAAATACTCATCGAGTGATATCGATGTTGGTATAACCAAAAATCAAACTAATGAAATAACTGATACTATTTCAGGTACAGAAGCTGTAAAGATAAACACTTCACCAGCAATAAAAGAACAAAATAATTTGACACCAGCTGAAACTGTTAGTGGAACCGAAAATCTTAAAGAAGAAGCAGAAAGTGATAATTTGTCGGATGAAGTTAATGTAGATTCATTAGAACCATTTTTCCCTTATCAAGGGACATATTTTAAGGTAAAAAGGTATTTAGACTCTGGGTTTTTGGAAATAATTGTAAGTAAAGAAGATAATTTATCAAAAGCAAAAGAAGAAGTGGAAAAATGGTTGGAAGATCACGGCACTAATTCTCAAGAAACACAGTTGATTTATGTTTTTGGAAACTAAGAATTAACCCTGGTAAAAGAAATTAATCTTGAAGTCTAACCGGCATGATGATGTGAGTAAAAGACGGGTCAGATTGATCGTGAAAAAAGACTGGGGTAAGGCTTTCGTTAAGTTCAATTAAAATTTCTTGACTTTTACAGACAGTTAAAAAGTCAGTTAAGAATTTGTAATTGAAAGCAACATCAAGATTTTCACCTTCGGTTTTAACTTCGAGTTGAGTTTGATTTTGACCGATTTGGGGGGCGTTGGCACTAAGTTCTAATTTGTTGGATTTAATACTAACTCGAACAACATTGGCGGATTCGCGGGCAAAAACAGAGGCAATTTTGACTGACTGAAGAAGTTCATCACGATTAACAAAAATTTTAGTAGTGTAACTTTCAGGAATTAATTTTTGATAGTCAGGAAAATCACCATCAATGAGACGAGAGATTAATTCAATATCGTCCATAAGAAAGACGACTTGGTGTTCGTCGAGAGTTAATCCAATTTTTATCTTTTGATTGTTTTTAGAGAGTTTAGTGACCTCTATAAGGCTTTTGGCAGGGATAATGAAATTAATAGTTTGGTCGGTTTTTAAATTAAGTGGAGTAGTTAATTTAATTTCTTTGAAAGAAAGTCGAAAACCATCAGTAGAAACAAAACGAATAAAATCTTGATTAAAAGAACAAAGGATACCAGTTAAAACTGGACGAGTATCATCGAGAGCCGCAGAAAAAGAAATTTGAGATATGGCTTGGTTTAATAAAGCAACATCAATTTCAAATTCAGTATCTGGATTAACTTGAGGAAACTCAGGAAAATCAGTAGGTGGTAAGGTGGTAAAAGTTGATTGGTTTTTTTCTGAAGAAAGAGTAATTAAATTATTCTTTAGTTCTAGGTCGAGTTTTCCAGAAGGAAGATAAGAGACAAATTCAGTAATTTCTTTTGATGGAATAGTAATACTTCCCTCTTGGTCAATTTTGGCACCAATCCAATAATTAATACTTAATTCTAAATTGGTAGCTGATAATTTGAGACGACCTTGGTCGGTGGAAAATAAAATATTACTCAAGACTGGTAATTGATTTTTAGAAGAAACAAAACGGGAAACATTACTCAAGGCAAGGTTAAGGTTCTCCTGAAGAAGAGAGAGATTCATTGGCTTTATTATAGATATAAATTAATAAAAAAAATAGTAGTGGTAGTTATTAGTATGGTAGATAAGTGGAAGGGAAAGTTGAAATTATTGAAAAAACGGCAAAAAGTATTATTTTGGTTTTGTTTAAAAGATAAAATGGTTGGTAAGTTAGTAGTAATCATAATTATTTGTCTTATAAGGTTAAATTGAGTTGGGGTAAGTTTCGGGGGAAAAGGTTAAAAATAATTGTGGAAAGGTATGTGGATAAGTGGGGGTGAAATGTGGATAAGTTTTTAAATATTAAAAAGACGATTTTATTTGGTTGATAAGTTTGGTGATTTGTGGATTAGTGGAAAAGTCATGGTGGATTTTGTCGCGGGCGTGCATAATACTGGTGTGGTCGCGGCCACCAAGGAAACGACCAACTTCTTCTAAGGGTAAATTAGCTTCATTTAAAAGAAGATAAGCAGTAATATGGCGGGCTTGAACTAATTCTTTTTTACGACTTTTACCACATAAATCCCCTGTTTTTATATTGAAATATTTAGCACAAACAGAAATAACATGTTTAGGATTGATTTTAGAGTTACTAACAAAACCAATAGTTTGAGGAGTGGAAGGATCAAAAAAATGTTGGGCAAAATCAAGAGTGATTTCCCCTACCCCGCTGGCAATTGATTGAATAGTTAATTGTTGAATTTTGCCATCAATTTCGCGAATATTTGATTCGATATTGTTGGCCAAAAAAGAAGCAGCTTCAGAAGTAATTTTAATCCCCTTTTCTTCGACCTTTTGGTTAATAATAGCGACTCGCATTTCGTAGTCAGGAAGTTGAATGTCGACAGTTAAACCACCTAAGAATCGGGAAACTAAACGATCTTCGAGATGGTCAATTTCGCTAGGTTTACGATCGGAAGTGAGAATAACTTGTTTGCCATTCATGTGAAGTGAATTGAAAGTGTGGAAAAACTCTTCTTGAATATATTCTTTACCGGCGATAAATTGGATATCGTCAACCAAAATACAATCAAGATTGCGATATTTATCTTTAAATTGATTCATGGTTTTACTCTTGAGAGCAGCAATGAGTTCATTGCCAAAAGTTTCAGCAGGAAAATATTTGATTTTAAAATTGGGATTATTTTTGAGGATTTCGTGACCAATAGCTTGCATTAAATGAGTTTTACCAACCCCTACCCCACCCCAGATAAAAAATGGATTGTAAGAAAGACCAGGATTTTTGACAATACCTTGGGCAGCAGCGTAGGCAAAATTATTACTATTACCAACAATTAAAGTATCGAAGGTATATTTTGGATGAAGACTATTTTGGAAAGTATTTTTTTGACTGGTGTATTCAAAAAGTGGGGCGGCTGGAGCTTGATTGGTAGTTTCGGGAGTAGATTCTTTAACTATAAAAATAAGGGTATTATCGGCTTTAGTTTGATTATCGAGAGCGGTTTTGATGAAATGATAATGACGTTTTTTATTGAAATCGACTAAATAGGAATTGGGGCAAGCTAAAACAGCTTGGTTGTTTTCAAGACTGATAAGTTCAACTTTACTAATATAGGTTTGGTAAACAGCCGGAGACAAGATTATTTTGATTTCTTCTTGGGTATTTTTCCAAAGACGGGTTAAATCCATAATCAGTATCTAGTATTTTGTATTTAGTATCTAGTATAAAAATAAATAAAATAAACAAGGGTGGTAGTAAACACATTTCGGGGAGGAAATTGAGTTATCCACATAATAATAAATTAGTTTTCCACAAAATGAAAGGACTAGTTTAGGAGATAATTATTGGGTCGTAGACTATAAAAAAGTATGGTAGAATTAGCGATATGGCAACTAAAGGAACTTACCAACCAAAAACTAAAAGACATTCAAGAGTTCACGGATTTCTGAAAAGAATGATGAGTGCAACTGGACGAAATGTTTTGAAGAGAAGAAGAGCTCAAGGTCGAAAAAAGATCAGTGCATAATTTTCTTTCGAGATTAAATACCCCTATTTAGGGGTATTTTTTTTGATGTTAGAATTAAGTTGTGTTGAAAAAAAAGAATCGACTCTCAAAAAGAAGTGAATTAGAAGAAATTAAAAAAGATGGAGTTTTTTGTGGTTTTTCACGTTTTTTTGGAATATTAATGTTGGATAAAAAAGATAAAGATCTTAAGTTTGGAACAATAATTTCAAAAAAGATTTCGAAAAAGGCAGTAGAGAGAAATAAAATAAAGAGAAGGTTAATGGAGGTTTTAGGGAGAAATCTAGAGAAATTTGATGAGGGTAAAAGGATTTTGTTCTTGGCAAAAAAAGAAGTATTAGATATTAAACCAGAAGGGATAGAAAAGGAATTAAAGAAGATTTTTGGTTGGAAAGAGAAATGAAAAAAGTAATTTTAAAATTGTTGGTTTGGTATAAGAAATATATTTCTAGGGGTGAACATTGCCGATTTGTGCCGAGTTGTTCGGAATATACATATCAAGCAGTAGAAAAGTATGGAGTGATAAAGGGTTTATGGTTAGGATTTAAACGAGTTTTAAAATGTAGACCCGGCGGTGGAAGTGGAATTGATTTGGTAAAATAGTAGAAAGTTTAAAGTAAAAAGTTAAAAGTTAAAAGTTAAAAATGAATTTATTTATTGCGCCGTTTGTTAATGCTTTGTTTGCTTGTTACTACTGGGTGGGTAATTTTGGTTGGGCAATTGTATTAGTAACTGCAGCTTTGAAATTGGTTTTATTGCCATTGATTTGGCCAAGTTTAAAATCAGCTAATAAAACTAGAGAGATTCAACCTAAATTGAATAAATTAAAAGAGAAATATGGTAAGGATCAACAAGGATTGGCTAAAGCACAAATGGAATTGTATAAATCAGAAGGAATTAATCCCCTTTCTGGATGCTTACCGCAGATTTTACAAATAGTGGTGTTGTTGTTATTTTTCTCAGCTTTTAATTTAGTAACAGGATTTTCAGGTAGCGGTAAAAAAGGAAGTGTAGAACAAATTAATGCTCAATTAATTCCCTCTTTTAAAATTAGTGAAGGATTTAATTTTGATTTGAATTTCTTTGGAAGTGATTTGGCAATGTCGCCAGCTAAAGTATTTTCCAAGGGATTTACAACTGATTTAATTTTACCTTTGGTACTTTTATTGGGTTCAGGAGTCTTACAATTTTTGAGCGCTAAAATGATGATGCCGAATCCAAAGGTAGATGAAAAAATGGTGGAAAAAACCAAAGATAAAGAAGATGATATGATGGCAGCGATGAGAACTCAATCACTTTATATGATGCCAGCAATGACAATTTTTATTGGCTGGAATTTTTCGATGGGATTACTCCTCTACTGGTTTGCTAATTCGGTATTGATGATTGGACAACAGATGTTGGTAAATAAGATAACTAAGAAAAAACCCTAACCCTTCCCTTTCCCTTGACAGGGCAAGGGTAAAGCTAATTAGTCTGGTCTATTTTGTGGCTTAAAAGTTGTTTTTTTCATGTTAAAATAGCGACTATGGATAATAAAAAACGAAACGAAAAAATTTTACAAATCACTTGTGATTTTTTAAATCAAATTAATTTTGAGGTGGAAAAAGCTTTCGTAGAAGATATTGAAGGCGAGGAAGAACAAGTGTTGGTGGGGGTAACTGTAGCTAATCCAGCTGGTTTGATTGGTTTTAGAGGTCGAAATTTGGCTTCGGTGCAATTACTTTTATCATTGATGGTACGAAATCAAGTGGGCGAAAATACTCGTGTATTGTTGGATATAAATAATTATCGTAATGAACAAAAACAAAGATTAGAAGGAATGGTGAGAGGTTTGGCAGAAAAATGTTTGGTGAGTCATAAAAATGTAGCTTTAGCTAATATGAGTTCTTATGAGCGAAGAATTTGTCATATGATAATTTCTGGAATGGAAGGTGTGGTAAGCGAGTCGGAAGGTGAAGGTGAAGAAAGACATGTAGTGATAAAACCAGAGGCATAAAGATGATATTCTTTATTTAGAATGAAGAATTATCGAAGATGGGTTTGTGTATTTATTGAGATTGTTTTGTTTATTCTTTCGGTTTTAACTAGGTTTCCGTTGTCATTTTATAGTGATGCTTGTATGGATAATTTGTCTTATTTAAATCCTTTTGGGTGGGTTTGGTTGAATAATAAGATGTGTGCTCTTGTGTTTACGAGAGGGCCAATGAGACAACATTGGTTATTGGTTGATGTAACATTTTTATTTTTGGGTTGGGTTATATTTTTGTCTTGGAAGAAAAAAGACAGGTTATTGCTGAATATAAGTTTAATAATTGGTTTGGTTTTTGTAGCAGCTTTTGTGGTTTCAAAATTTTTGAGACTTAATTTCATGGCGTGATAATATTAGGGTGTGAAGGAATTTTGGGTAAAATGTGAAAAAATAGCGTTTTTTAGCTTGATGTTTTTATTGCCGACACAATTAGGGAGACATTTTTGGTTTGATTGGACATCGGTTTGGGGTATAAGAGTGGATTATTTTTCACCAACACTATATTTGGTAGATGTAATTTGGTTAGGATGGATGATTTTGGATTTGATTAATAATGGAAAAAAGAAGAAATGGAGGTTTGGATTTGAGATATTTTGGATATTAGTATTAATTGGAATAAATATTTTGATAGCTCAAAATAAATGGGTGGCGGGATATAAGTGGTTAAGATTGGGAGAATTATTTTGGTTTTGGAATTGGTTGACCAGAAATAAAAGATTGGCTCAAAACGGGTGGCTGAAAACTATCCCCTTTTGGCTGGTGATTGAGGGAATTTTAGCAATTGGACAAGTATCAAAAGGTGGAAGTTTGAATGGATTATGGTGGTGGTTGGGAGAAAGAAAATTTGATTTTAATACAATTGGAATTGCTCAAATGTCGGTGGCGGATATGGGTTTGATAAGAGCTTATGGAACTTTTTCGCACCCAAATAGTTTGGCAGGGTTTTTGTTAGTGAATTTGGTGTGGTGGGTGAAAAATAAATCCCTCTCGGCTACGCCGCTTCTCCCTTTGACGAAAGGGAGACTTTTATTAAAAAGCGTGTTTTGGTGGTTGGTGTTTTGGATGGGGTTGATTGGAATATTTTTGTCTGGAAGTAGGACAATTTGGTTATTAACTTTGGGATTTTTAGCTTTTTGGGGATGGAACGCAAAAATTGAGTTAAAAGAAAAAATAAAAGGATTGTTGGTTTGTTTATTATTGATATTTTTGTTGGTTAAAATGGTGGATTATAACTATCCATTAAGTAATTTTTTTGGTGGTTGGGATGAAAATGGAATGATGAAAAGAGGCCAATTGAACTTGGCAGCTTTGGAGATGATTAAAGAGTCGCCGTGGTTTGGGGTAGGTTTGGGAAATTATTTAGTAAAATTACCGGAGTTTCAAAGAAATAATCAGATATTTTGGTTTCAACCGGTGCACAATATTTTGTTATTAATAATTTCGGAAATTGGATTGTTAGGATCAGGAGTATTGGTGTGGTTGGTGGGGAGAAAAATGGATTGGAAAAAATGGGATAAATGGACTTGGTTGATATTGACAATAATATTTGTGAGTGGAATGGTAGACCATTATTGGTTTACCTTACCCCAGAATATGTGGCTGTTGGTGTTAGTGTTAGGGGTGATTTAGCTTTTCAGATTGTCAGCTAATCAGTTTGTCAGATAGATACAAATCTACCCCTATCCCCTCCTTTGAAGAAAGGAGGGGAATTTGTTTTTTAACCCATCCAAGATGGGTTGGAGGTTTTGATTTTTTGAAAATAAATTTAATTGGTTATTTTGGAAATTTATATTTAAATCTGAGATAGAATAGATTATGTTGAAAAAGCCGATTTTAAACACTTTAGTGCAAGTGTTAGGTAAAGGAGTGACTATTTTGTTGAGCTTGGTGACAACTGGGATTTTGACGAGAAAATTGGGAGCGGATGTTTATGGAAGTTATATGTTGATTACTTCGGTGTGGCTGTTGTGGGATGCAACAGCAGATTTTGGGAGTAAAGTAATTGGGGTTAGAGAGGCGGCAAATAATGAAGGTGAAAAAAGAAAAAATATTTATATCCAGGTAGCTTGGTTTAGATTGATGGCTTCCCTACTAATGTTTGTAGTAGGAATAATATTTATTTTGAGTTGGAGTGGATTTAAGGGAATGGAATGGGAGGCTTTATTAGGATTAGTAATGATTGGATTTACAGCAATGGCAGGAAGTTTGGAAATAATTTTCCAGACAGAAATGAGAATGGAAGTGAAGGTGTGGATGGATATTTTGTTTCCCTTACTCTTTGTGGTGTGGTTGTGGATTTCTGGTGGTGAAATTAATTTGATGGGAGTGTTTGGGGTTTATCTGATTACCAGAATAATAAGTTTGGTGGTGGGTTTGGGTTTGGTAAGTAGAATAATCGGAAAAATTAAAATAATAAAACCGGACTGGACTTTTGCCAAAAGATTTCTAAAAGAAACTTGGCCGATGGGAGTTTATATGATTTTGTTTTCAGGTTACGATCGGGCAGTTGATTCAATTTTGATTCGTCAATTGATTGGAGTGAGAGATTTGGCTTTTTATGGTTTGGCTTACAAAATATATGGCAATTTGGTACAGCCAGCATATTTTTTGATTAACAGTGTTTTTCCGATGTTGTCTAACAAAGAAAATGATAGACGGAAACTGTTTAAGCAAACCGGGTTATTGATGTTTCTAGGGGCAATAGTGATGTTTGGAATGGTTTATTTTTTGGCACCGTGGATTATTAATGTGTTGTCGGGAAGTGAGTTTGGAAAGTCAGCGGAAGTGTTAAGAATTTTATTGGTGGCAATGATATTTGCTTATGCGGGACACTTAGTTGGGTTTACTTTGATTGCTAAGGGAAAACAAAAAGCAGTATTGATAGTAGGGATAATTTCTTTGTTGGTAAACGTGATTGGTAATTTAATATTGATCCCCTCTTGGGGTATAAACGGCGCGGCTTGGATAACGGCTTTAACAGAAATGGTGGCAACGGGATTGATGGTGGTGATGTTGGTGAGAAAATAAGACAAATCCCCCTGTAGTCCCCCTTTGAAGAAATGGGGACTTTTTGTTTATAGCCCGCCTAGGGCGGGCTGAGGGTTAATATCCCCTATTTGAAAAGTAAATTTAGTTTGAAAAATCTTCGTCACGAATTTATTTTTTGACTCGGCAATATTTTTTTCGGGCTGGCAACCATCGTAATATCCACTCAGAGGCGGCGCCCTGCAAAAAACATTGCCTGTGTCAAATAAATTATTTTTGATATATTTCCCTATTTAAAATAATGACGTTTTTTATAATTTAAAAACAATCGGAATCGTGTCAGAACAGAAAATTTAAAAAGTGATTTAGCTATAAAACCCACCCTACCCTCCCTTGAAAAGGGAGGGCTTAAAACAAATAATCAGAACAAAAATCAACATTGTCGTTATGACACTTTTTCACGTTCCTACTCATCCACTGTGTTGGTGTTGGAACGTAAACAGGGGTTATTAACCGCATATTCACCGAAATATCACCGCATTCATTAGCTATTCAGTTTTTCAGTTGGTCAGCTGATCAGAAATAGAATTCTTGGTGTTATTAGTGGCAGTATTAGATTGGAGAAAAACAGGTTAAAATTGATGGTATGAGTCAGGGATTACCAACAGCATTAATTTTGGGGATAGACCATTTTGTGGCGAAAAAATTGGCCGAAGAATTGGTGAATAAAGATATTCGAGTGGTGGGGGTAGGGGAAATGGTAAGTGGACTAATGGAATTGGATAATTTTTCTTGGGCGATGGACTTGGATGAAGTAGAGGGGGAATTTAATTATGTGTTTGATTTTGTGGGAAATAAGGATGATTGGCAAAAAATTAAGGCTGAAAAATTGGCTTTGATAGC
>CAYRYK010000009.1:0-3815 GCA_964428535.1 uncultured Gammaproteobacteria bacterium
GGGATAATAAATGAAGGGAAAGCAGGAATGTGGTTATTGATAAACATAATACCGCCAAAAAGCCAATTTTTGATTAAAGCCATAAAGGCGAAAAGAAGAATACTGCCAAATGGTTGATTGGGCCAAGAAACTCCCCAAATAGAACCTTCATAGAAATTTTTAAAACCATAGGATAAAAATCGATTACCCCAATCAATATGATTAGGTAGGTCTGGATGCCATCCAGAAATGAGAACCAAAATAATCCTGATAAAAATAGCCAGGATTAAAATTAATTTTATTTTTGAATGAGTTTTTGCCATTTTTGTCCTGACCAAATTATAAAATTAATAAAATAATGCTTAAAATATCCATGAAATTTGATACTACTAGGAATAAGTCGGCGCCATTGATCTTGATTTGGGGCTAAATGTTTACCACTAGCACCATGGCGATGAATTACCTGGCATTGAGGATAAAAGATGATGTCTTTACCAGATTTAGTTACTTGGCGACAAAGATCCATATCTTCAAAATAGAAAAAATATTTTTCGTTCCATTGACCAATTTGAGTAAAATAATCCTTTTTAACAACAATAAAACCACCAGAAATATAGCTAACTTTGGTAGGGCTATCTCCTTTTGGAAGATATTTAGAATAAGTGTTTTTTTGATTTAGCCAAAATTCTTTGAAGGCATTGAGTGGGGTTTGTGGTGGAAATACTGATGCTTGAGGGGTTAGGTCAGGGTTGAGAAATTTAGGCCCGATAATGCCAATATGAGGATTTTTTTGGATGTAACTAACCATATCTAAAAGACTAGAATCAATTAGCTCAATATCGGAGTTTATAAAAACTAAATAATCATTGGTGGCTTGTTTTAAACCGATGTTGTTGGCTTTGGCAAAACCAAGATTGGCATGGTTTTCTATGATTTTGACGTTTTTGACTTTTTTTAAAATTTCAACAGTATTATCTTGAGAACCATTATCAACCACAATAATTTCTTGGTTGGGAAAATATTGGTTGATAGTATCAACACATTTTTTGGTAATTTCGGCGGTGTTCCAAGTGACAATGATAATAGAGAGGGTCATAGAATTGTGTTTAAATAATACTGATTTGGGTTAGTAAAAATACCTTTTGGCCACCGACTATCCATATCTTTTGGTTGGATATATTTTATCTTACCAGGTAAATTTTGCTTTGATTGGTCGCCCCCGGGAAAATCAATAAGTAAATAATGTGGGTTACCATCCTTATAGTTGATAATATCAACTATTTTGGCAAATGGTGAAATTTCTTCACCAATACAGATATATAGAGCACTTTTTTGACCTGTTTTAGGACAATTTTTATCTGAATTAAAAATAATATTTTGGTATTGAGAAACACGATTCCAATTACCAATAGCTTCTGGATTTATTTTTGCCTCAGATAAGAATTTCTGGGGCGGAATTTGTTGGTAAAAAAGGAAATCTATATATGGGTCGTTTGGCATAAAAATATATTTGTATTTATCTTTTAATTGCCAGATTTCTTCAGTTAGTTCTTGATTACCTTGATCGGTAGTCCAGGGTTGGTAATAAGGTTTTATTTTAAAGATGGAAAGAATCAAAAAACAAAAAAAATAAAGATAGAGACAAATAATTGGAAAGGAGATAAAACGAATTTTTTGAATTAGATAGTTAATACCAACTGAAATGGAAATAAGAAAATATGGTAGTCCAGCTAATTGTCTGACGGCAGAAGGGGTTTCGACTGTAGTTGAAGCGGCAATAGGACTAAGAAAAATACCGGAGAGAATAATAAATGAAGCTAAATCGTTTTTAAAACTTTTTTTGATTAATAGACTAATGCCAATAATAAAGAAAATTATTTCGAATATATAAAAATTGCCAAAATTATGTATGGCGTTGAGTTTGACAATATCTCCACTAAAGAAGAGATATTCGGGGGAAAAATGAGAAAAATATCTTTGAGTAAATTCTCTTAAGAGACCAGTTATTTTATTAAAAAATATTCTAGTAATATATGGATTTACAGGTTGACCTAACCCTAGAGTATAACCTGACTGTTTAATCCATTCTTGGCGTGGCTCTGGACGAGAAAGTATAGAAATATTATTAGCTCTAGCTCGACTGGCAGGATTAATAAAAGTTAGCCCCATTAATACAATAGAGAAAATAAAGACCGGGAATAATGTCTTTTGGATGTTTTTTTGTTTTTTGAAGAGAGAGAATAAAAATAGAACCAAAAGCATACCAGGAATAAAAACTCGACTGGCCGAATAAGTAAAATACGATAAGGTAAATAGAATTAAAGATAATAAAATTTTTTTTGTTTTATTCTTTGAGTCAGTGAAACTTTGATATAAAAAGTAAAAACCAGCAAAGGTAATTACTGTCATTAGGTTTGATTCTGAGGCGGTACGACTAAAAGTAATATTCCAAGGAGAAATAGCTAAAAGTATGGAGGAAATTAAACTAATTTTTTGGGATTTAAATAAAATTAAAGAAAAACGATAGATTAAAGTGATTAAAATTATGGAGGCGATGGATGAAACAACCCGAGGAAGATAATTAAAATTAATGAAGTAGGTTAATGGAGCTGTAAGATAGGCGTAAAGTGGATATTTATAGTCACCAATGGAAGGAAAATATAAAGGCAATTTGTTACCGTATTCATCTGTCCCAAAATGGGAAATTGACCAACCATAGTAGCCAAAAGCTTTTTCGTCGCCGTTGAGAGGGTAAGGAATGGAATTAAGCTTATAAAAACGAAGGAAAATGCCGAGTAATATACTTAAAACAAAAAATACCTTTGTGTGTTTCATTACTACCTTGATTTTACACTAATTTTTTTTTGAAAACGGTGGGTTACAGCTTTAATTACTATTAATAGTAAACTCAAAATCATCGAGTAAAGAGCTATTTTGAGTGAAAGATAAAATAAGTCTGGATGATATACCAATTTTATTTGATGATTACCTGATGGCACTAAAATGCCGGTGAAGGCGTGATTAGTTAGATAAGTTTTTGAAGGAATATTGTCGATGGCTAATTTCCAATTTTTATTGAATGTTTGACTAATAACTAAGAATGAAGGTAATTGTTGATGAGAATTGTCGATAGTATTAAATTCAATTTTTTGATTTTGAATATTAATTTGATCAATTTTAATTTGGTTATTTAATTGATTTAGTTCAACGGATGAATCGGAAACTAATGCTGTTTGATGAATATCAATTTGTTTGAATAAATTGGCTGTTTCTTGAGTATTACTGACTAATTTAGTATTTTTAATAGGGTAAATAAAAGGTAAACTTTTATTATTTTTAATAATAACAAAATCCCCCATATCTTTAGCAATTTTTCTATTCTGATTAAGGGTTAGAGGGATTGATCCGCCAACATCAAGCCGGTATTGGCTTTTTTTGGTAACAACAAAATAATCAGACGAAAGTAAATCGACTAATGGAGAGTTTAGATTGTCTATTTCTAAATAACGATTGGTAGTTTTAGAAAGATCTCCGGTATTGATAAATGAAATGAATTGGCCATAATTTTGGCTATATGTGGTGTCATATCCAGATGGAGTTTGCAAATTGGGATACATAAGCCACATATTTGAAGGAATAAGTTCAGAGCTTTCCCGAATAAATCTGAATGAATTTTGAGAAAGAAAATCAGTTAATTCAGATTTGGGATAAAAATCATTTTTTGAAGTAAAACTATTATATTTATTAAAAAAACGATAAATATCGAATATAGATAGAGAAAGAATCGAAATTAGAAATATTTTTTGAAGAGTTTTGTTTTTACAAAGAGAATATAA
>CAYRYK010000009.1:3915-19907 GCA_964428535.1 uncultured Gammaproteobacteria bacterium
AAGAAATAATCATGGAAAACCACCATATTTTTTGTTTTCGAGAATCAAATTTTTTCCAGATTTTAAAACTAAGAAGAAACAAAATTATTGGCAAAATACCATTGTAAATAGTGGTGTTATCGTAAAGAGGATAATCTTTCCAGGTGTTTCGAGTTGATGGGTGGCCAAAAAAATCTGGAGTAACAATAGTAAGTAATTTTATTGGTATGATGAACTTTATGTTTTGAGATGAGGCAATTGTATCGTTATTTCTAATGGAAGTAGTAGACGTATCAAAACCGGATAATAATTGCGGAGAAGAATAGAGTAAAGATAAAAGTAAAAATAAAATAGAGACAAAAATATATTTTGAATTTTTCCAATAAGTAAAGATTGAGTAGATAAGTGTGGTACCAAAGGCAATTAATGTCATTGGTGGGTTACCGGAAAAAACGGAAAAAGTTAGTAATAAGGAAAGTAAAAAACCATAGAGGTAGTTTTGTTTAATTTTATCGATGCAAAAAAGAATTAAGGGTAAAAAAACAACGGCATAGACAACGGTGTTGTATTGAAACCAGATAATAAAAAACCCATTAAAGGCCCAAAAAAATGAACTGATAATTTTTGAAAAAAGTTTAAGATTGAATTGATTAATAAAGATAAAGAAAGCAATAAAAGCAAAAATTGATTGAAGAATTACTTGGACGGCCCAAATATCAATAAAATCTATGGGTAAAAAATAAAATATGTTTAAAGGATTAAAGGCAGCTGATTGAAAATTATCGAGAAGTGGAGTGCCGGAAAGGATAAAACGATTCCATAAGGGCCATTGTTTGTTTTTAAATGAATCAACAACAATCTTTCTGAGTGGTAGCGTCAAGGAAACGACGTCTGAAGGTAATGGGTTTTTGACTGGGCCACCATTAGGGAAAATATCTCGTCGTTGATCTAACCAAGGTAAATACATTCCAGGGACAATGTCTAAAGGAGCAGGAATTAAATGTTTGGTAAAAAATTGGTGGTAAAAGAAAAAAGAAAAAATAAAGGCAAAAACAAATGGAATGGTAAATTTTATTTTGCTTGGCATTTTATCTTAAATAGACAATTGTACTAGTTTAAGCATTGACCAAACGGAAATATAGTACTTGATTGATTAAGAACGAATAACTTACCTAAATTTAGATAATATTTCAATATCTGTAAGTTTGGAAAAAACTATGGGTGAAGGAGAATGTTTAATTTGTTTTTTGGCGGCCCGAATAATTTTAATATAATTTGGCCCACTTAAAACGCGACCAATTAGGGCTAGTTTGTTTTGATTTAAAAATTTTGTATCGGTAATATTCCGCCAAGTATTTAAAAGACGATTACGTTCTTTGACATAATTAAGAAAATTAAGAGAAAATTTTGACATGGTGGTTTCATGATGATGTTCGACAATACTTTTTGGTTCCCACAATAAAGTGTAACCAGACTTCCAAGCCCTAAACCCAAGATCTAAATCTTCGCCATAAAATGGTTTATAAACAGCATCAAAACCACCGAGTTTTTGGAAAAGGCTTTTACGAATGATGGAACTACCACCAGAAACCCAACCGGAAATATGAGTTTGATCGATATCTGCAACTCCGGGTTCGTGCTGAAGATAACCATCTTTCCAATAAAATCTAGCCCAATTTTCGTGACCTAATTCAGCAAAGCCAACCCCAAAAACATCTGGATTATCAAAATGTTTGAGGGTATTAGTAATATATTTTTGATGAGGATAAATGTCGTTGTTCAAAAGAACAACTAAATCCCCTTTTGCTTGATTAACAGCATCATTTGAGTTTTCACCAAAACCAAGGTTGTCTTTGTGAGCAATAATTTTTAATTTTGAATATTTTTTCTGAATTTTTTTGGCAAATTCGATACTCTCGTCTTGAGAGGCATCGTCAGCGAGGATTATTTCTTCAGCTTCAGGACTGTTTTTTATAATGGCTTCGAGATTTTTTTGAAGAATAGGAAGACCATTCCAATTAGTAATTATGACGGAAACTTTCATTCTACTGGTTAATAATACTAATTAATTTTTTTTCAAAATTGTTTTTGGAAAATTGTTGGCAATTAATGAGCGACTGTTCTGACATTCTTTTTAGAGTGTCTGGTTCATCAATTAATTTTTGGGTTTTCGAAACTAATTCGTCAAGATTTTTCCAAAGAAAACCATTGACACCATGATCAACTATTTCAGGAATACCGCCTTGAGAAATAACAACCGGAACTAAACCGGAAGCCATAGCTTCGACAACAGTAATACCAAAATGTTCTGTATTTTCAGGATGAATAGTTTCGTCGACTTCAAAACCAGCTGCATGCCAGTAAATTTTGGCTTTGGAATAGATTTGTTGAAGAACATTAAATGGCGGATTAACCACAAATTCTACAGGTAAACCTTTGGCATTTTTTTGAAGATATTGAAGATAACTATTTTTTGAGGGATCGCTGAGACTACCTCCGGCGAGGACTAATTTCCAGTTAAGATTTGGTGACTGTTTAATTAAATTTTTGAAGCCATCGATAAGGACATCTTGTTTTTTGGCGTTAAGAATATTATCGAATCGACCAACAGAAAGAATAATATTTTCTTTGTGAGCGTCTGAGTAAAATTTGTCGACATCAACTGGAGGATAAACAACTAAAACTTTATCTTTTATTGCTTTTTCTTGAAATCTGGCGGTGAATTGAGAATTACAAATAACCCGAGAGAGAAGCTTTGATTTAATTTGGTGGTTTATTTGTGAAAGCGGATTTGACGATGAAACAAAAGGTACTTGAACATGAAGATAGTTTTTTTTACCGAACAAAGTAGGGATACTACCATCGCTCATATAAAAAATAACATCATATTGACGGTTATTTTTAAATTTATTAAAGAAGCGATTAAACCGAAGTTTGATTTCTGGCTGATTAACAACTCGACGGGTAAATCTTGAAAGATGATCATTTTCTTCGACAAAATCAAGATTTTGGGGTTGAATACCAAAGATATCAGGGACTATATTTAAATTTTGTAAGTTTAAAGAAAATCTTTTTTCGGCTTTTTGAATTAAATCTTTTTCGCCTGACCAAAAAATATCAACCTGATAACCGTTTTTTAGAAGAACTTCAGCAACAGTAAGACAGTATCTTTCACCACCTCCGAGTGTATCTAAATACGGGTCGTATATAGCAGCCTTTTTATCCATTAACTTTATAATACCTTAAATTTTTTGATTTTGTTTCTGTTGAAGCTCCCAAAGACGGGCATAAATAAGAAAAGTATTAAAAACCTCAAAAATAACAGATACCCAACCAACCTCACCATCACGCCACATGCCTTGTTTAATTAGTCGTTCCCAGGCTTTGGTAAGCATCATTCTAATAAAACGCCACCACACAACTGGAGGGTGGCCTGATTTAAATAGAGCTTGTGCCTCAGTGTCGGTCCAAACTAAAGTTTTACTAACCATGGAGGTTAAATCACGATGAGTGTAATGGAGTAAGTCAGCATCGATATAACCTAATTGTCCAGTAATTATTGGTTGCTCATGAAGAACACCCTTATAACCTTGAAAAAAATCACGATTATAAATTCTTTTGACATAATCAGGGTAAGTGCCACCATATCGAACCCTTTGGCCGAGAAAATGATTAGCCCTGGGAATAGCGTAATGAGAATAAGAAGTATCGCTAGAGTTGACTATTTTAACAATTTTTTGCTTAAGTTTGAGAGGAATACGTTCGTCAGCATCAACATAAAATAACCATTTTTCAGTTGATGCTTTAAACCCAAGATTACGCCATTTGCTGAAATTTTTATTATATTCATCAAAAGTTTTGATGATTTTAATATTGGGAAGAGTTTTTTTGGCTAATTTGACAGTATCATCAGTGGAATTGGCGGCAACTAAAACAATTTCTTTGGCCCAAGAACAGGTTTTAAGACAATTGACAATCATTTTTTCTTCGTTGCCAGCCAGAATGATAATGGAAATTGGGGTTTTATTTATTGCCATGAACCTTTACCAAATTTTTGAAAATAAAAATCAATAATGCCAGTTTTTTGCCATTTGGAAATAGATGGATTAAAAAGTTGACTAAATGATTCTTTAATTAGAGCTAATTTAGTTTTTAAACTGGCATAACGTAAGCCAAATAATAAACGATTGCGGGTTAAGAAGTAATTATGTAAATCTCCCCCACTTTTTGATGAACCAGAGTTAATATGCCAGATTTTACTCTCGGGAATGTAAGCCATTTTAAATCCGGCTAATTTGGCCCGATGACAAAAGTCAGCATCTTCAAGATACATAAAGAATTTTTCATCAAGTAAACCAATTTTTTCAAAAACTTGTCGATCGACTAAAAGGCAACAACCAGTAAGAAAATCAACTTGATCATTTATTTGGTCGCGTTGACCATGATCAACTTCATCAACTCCAATATGACTACCATATATATTGTTCCAATCTATTTGGCCACCAGCAAACCAAATTACGTGACCTTTTTCTTTTGGCTTGTAACGATCGGCATGATATTCATATCCAGGAGCAAAATAAATTTTAGGGCCTAGAAGTTGAAATTTTTTGCTGTTTTTAATTAAATTTTTTAAAAAATCTGGATCAACAATAATATCGTTATTAATCAATAAAACATGACTAAAATCGGATTTAAGAATACGTTTGATGGCGGTATTGTTACCACCAACAAAGCCTAAATTAGCATGAGTTTCAATAATCTCAATTTTAGGATTTCCGCCATATTCTTTTTGAAAGATTTCCAAAGAATTATCAGACGAACCATTATCAACTAAAAATAGTTTGTAATTGAACCCATGAGCGTCTATTTTTAAAATCGATTTAATAGTATCAATGGTCATTTCTGGTTTATTCCAGTTAATGATGACTAAGGCAACATTGGTCATAAGGTTAGAAATTTTTGGTTAAATAATTGAGCCAATGACGAAATTTGATAATAAAACTCTTAAAAAAACCAGGGGAATATTCCTCACGGAAGAATTTTGAAAACCAGTGGTCGTACTCAAAGGTGGCTTCTTGAGAAGCAGAAACGAATGATTCTCGAAGGATTTGTTTGTCTTGAGAGCCTTGCTTTTCCCATAGTTTGGCATAAATTAAACCAATAGCAAAACCTTGGAGAAGACAAAAGATTAAACCATGAACTCCATCTTTGTAACCTTCGGCAAAATAGAATCGGCTATTGAATTCTTGAATTGGCTTAAGAATAAAATCACTAACCTTGACTTTGTATTCTTTGGCATTTAATTCATCGGCTTGAATATTGCTATATCTGATAGCCCGAAGAATAAATTGGTTGATGTTTTCGTAATTATTGTGTTTGATAGCAAGTTTTTCGGAATCTAAGAGAGTAATACCGTTACCAGTGGTTACTGGTTGACTATGAATTTCTTTTTGCCAAGTAACTGCACCATTTTTGAAGAATCTGATTAGATAATCTGGCCAACAATTAGCATGTTTAATCCATTTACCAAAAATAAAATTTTGACGAGGCATTTTGACATAATCAACGTCAGATCGTTGAGTGATTTTTTTGAGTTCTTTTTTGAGAGTTTTATTGAGATATTCGTCTGGATCGAGTAATAATATCCATTGACCGGTAGCTTTTGACAGAGCAAAATTTCTGGCAGGTTCAACAAACTTCATGGGGCGATAGCTAAAAACTTTGGCTTTATAACTTTTGGCAATAGCAACACTATTGTCAGTCGATTTCATATCGACAATGATTATTTCGTCGGCCAAGTCTTTGATAGATTTAAGACATTTTGATAGGTGTTCAGCCTCATTACGGACATTAATAACAACAGAAATATTAGCTTTAGATTTCATAGATTTAATAATGTAAGTTTATCATCTTTGAACTTGATAGATTTGAACCTGACCGTTGTCAAAGATTTTTTTGATTTGTAATTGGGATTCTTTTAATGTCATTTTTTGGCCGTTTATTAGATAAATATAATCAATTTTGTTATTAACTAAAAACCCTCTGGCAAAAAATGGGTCATTTGAGGTAAAAAATTTAATTGATTCATTTTTTCTATCTTGCCAATTGAAACCGGTAATATCTAAATTCATTTCATCATCAAGAAATGATACTTTGTTTGAATAGGCTGAAACATAGGCAGTAGTTTCATAAAGATACATAGGAATCGGGGTAGTTAAGTTTAATTTACTTTTAGCATATTGGTCGTAAGGAAAAGTTAGAACAATACCGTTATTTTGATTTTTAAGAAAATTTAATGCTTCTGTTTCTTTGGTGGATATTGCTGATGGAGGTGGATTACCTAAGTAGTCTTTGATGGTGGCAATAGTAGTTAAGTTAGAAAGTATCAAAATACAGACAGTTAAAAAAATGAATTTTTTATTTTTCTTTTGCAGAAGTTTATTTATAAATTGGGCGAAAAATAAATTAGAAAAGAAAAGAAAGTAATAAAAGAATTGGATAGTATTCCAAGCAGTGCCTTTTTGAACAAAAAATAAAGGAATAAGTAGCCCTATAGACATTAAAATTAAGATTAATCTTTCGAATTGACTAAAGTCATGATTTTTAATTTTTTGCCAAACAGAAATCAACCCAAGACTACGAAAACCCATATTGCCAATAATGAAAATAAGGATAAGAGCGGTTTCTAAGGCAATATAAAAAGGAAATTTAACAACGTTTAGGTTTTGAGACAAATTAATCCGGTAAGCAGCAATTTTGGGAAAATAAAATTTATCAACTGATTCAATCATGGAATGAGTGAACCAAAGCAGTTTAAATTCTAGTAAAGAAGAACCTTTAAGGACTCCGAGCAAAGATAAAATAATTAAAGAAATAATTAGAGTAGTAAACCAAGTAAAAAAGTCATAATTAAAGATTTTTTTGGTTTTTAAAAAATTAATAAACCAAAAAATAACTAAACTAAGGCCAATAAGAATGCCAGCGTAAACTTTGATGCCGGATAATAAACCAAAAATAAGGCCATTAATGATAGCTAATTTATAGTTTTTGGAATTGTTGTTTTTTGACCAAAGAATTAAACCAAAAACCATAACAATTAAAGACATGACAAAGGGTGGGTTAATAAGAGTAGAAGCTGATTGCATGGACCAAAAGAGAGATTCACCACCGATTTGACCTGATTTAATTAGGGTATATATCCAACCAAAAGATCCAGAAAAATAAGTTAGAATAGTAAAAATTATGGCTAGAGAATAATTTTTAGTGTTTTGTTTAATTAATTTAAATGAAACTATCCCGAGTAATAAGCCAAAGACAATGGGTAAAAATTGAAAATAGACGAAGCTATTATTGTTAAATATTTTTCCTAAAAAGGCGGCAAATAAATCAAACCCCCAGTGATAATTACTAAGAGTAGTGCCGCTAAAAACTGGGTTGAGTGGTGGAATATTTTGTTGAAGTTGATTGATGAGACTTAAATGCCAAATGCCATCGTGGCCATTTGGGCCCCAAAAACCAATACCAAAAGGGTAAGAAAGACCACTCCTAATCATAGTTAAACTAAGAATTAGAGTCGATATAAAGATAATAAGTCCTAAGATTATTTTTTGTTTTTGAGACATTGGAGCTGATGCCAAAACCAATTAATTTCTTCTTTGGAAGAAAAAAAGATAAAAGAGGCGTAAACCAAACAACCAGCGACAATTTTGATTAAAACATTTACTAAGTGATTGAAACCTAATTGGTTAATACCAAACAAAATTAACCCCATAAGGAGTGATCCAAAAAATGGTTTACTGACAGAAACAAAAATATTAACGTCGAATTCACGTTTGGCAATAAACCAGACAATAAAAGAACTAATACCAACGATGACAGAAGCCCAGACAGTACCGATATAACCAAACTTCCAACTAAGGAGAGGGAAAAATATCCAAGTTAAAATAGTCCACATAATCATGAATTTAGTGGTTAAAGTAATTTTACCAACAGCGTTAAAAGCATTGGTTATTGGGGTGGTAATGGCAGCAATAGCGTAATTAATAGAGTAAAGATACATAGGGAAAATGGCGGGTAACCATTTGGTATATTTGGGGACTATGTATATAAAATCTAAGCCGACAAAAGAAATACCAACCAAGGCAGGAAAGACGACTAAGGCGATGAAAAATAAACTTTTATCAAGTGATTTTTTGAGTAAATCTTTGTGCTCTTGAAGACGAGAAAAGGTTGGGAAAGTAATTTTCATGATGGCATCCATAAAACTTAGTGGCATTCTGGGGCCTTTTTGAGCCCAGGCTAAAATACCAAAAGAAGTAGTACCGATAATTTGAGCCACAAAAAGATTGGAAAGACGATCTTTGGCAACAGAAATAAAAGAATTTAATTGATACGGGATACCATACTTAAAAAGTTTTTTAGCGACATCTTTAGAAAAAGAGAAACCAATAGGCCAAGATATAAATTTATAGATAATAATTAAACCGAGTAAACTACGGATAAACGTGGCGATAGCGTAAGATAAAGTGCCAAAACCAAGGAAAGCAAAAAGAACAGCAAAAATATAAAAAGTAACATTTTCAACAATATCGATAGTAGAAAGAAGCTTAAAGTTTAATTTTCTCTCGAGCAAAACTGATGGGATAGTTTTGAGTGAGGCAGCCATAAAAGAAAAACAAAGTGAAATGACAATCCAAGTTTCATTAAAACCAAGATGTTGATTTTTGACAATAGGAAAGGCAATAAGAAGAGCGATAATAACTAGAATTTGTTGGACAGTAAATGTAGTCTGGAGTTCGTCTTTGGTAACTTCAGTTCGTTGCTGGATGAGAGCAGCAGCTAAACCAATGTCAGAAAAATAGCCTAAAATACCAACTGATTCAGCAACGATAGCAAAAACACCAACCTCTTTGGTACCTAAAATATAGGTAAGAAGAAAGAAACCGACAAACGATATGGCTTGGATGCCAATATTACGAATGGAAAGGAAAATAACACTACTAGTGGTTTTGTGTTTTATCTCTTGGAGATCGTTTTGGTCCATACTGGATTGAGAAGATAAATAGCAAAAATTAACCAACCGACAAGTGAAATATAATTAGAAGCGGTTCTAATTGGTGTATTGGTAAATTTAACAAAAATTTGATGATTACCAGCATTTAAATTTAAGGTAATTCGACCCAACTCTGGTTCTATTTGATAGTCAATTTTTTGTCCATTATCAGTGACTACAAAGTTAGGAAAGGCCATTTGAGCCAGAGTGATTCTGGCTGATTGATTAAGATTTAGGGTGAATAATGACCAATCACTCCCCTTTTGAGTATTAGTGATAGTGTAGTTAGTTTCTGAAGGGTTGACATCATCAACAAAATCTTTGGCTGGTCCTTGGGCAGCAATCCTGGCAGTTTTAGGAAGATAATCATAAATACCAGAAGTAACTTGATTTACCCAAGCTTTTCCAGAAAATTTTTGTTCATCAGTTAAAGGTCCATGATGAATAGGAGTGTAGTGACTAACATTAAGTACTAGTAATAGTATTCCTAAACCTAAAGCAAAATAAAAACTTTTTTTAGAGAAAAACTTGTTGATTAAAAGCACTATACCGCCAGCCGAAAATGAAAAGAGAAAAGCTGAATGATTTAAAAATCGCCAAGGAAATTGAATTTTTTGAATAGTAGGAAACATTAACCAAATAAAAGTGGATTTATTATGGGCCATAAAAACAGTAAATAAGGCCATGATTGTGGTTAAAATTACAAGCCAATATCTTTGATCAATTTTGTTGAGGTGGCGTCGCGATTTGATAATAGAAAATAAAATAAAACCAAGCACAATGAATGGAATAATCCAATGAAGGTAACCAATAGCAAAAGACATATCGTCATTTGGGCCCCAAACCGAAGCCCCGTCACCCCAAAAATTACTAATAAAAAGTTGATAAAGCGTGGCAAAGTGAACTGAGAAATGGTAATAACCTTCAAACATAGTATTAATTTGGACATATTTAGTTTCAAAAAGAACCGGTAGAGTATAAAAAGCAGTTAAACTAGCAGCAAAAATTCCTGATAAAGCTAATTTTAGAACAGTAATCAATTGATTTTTGATAAATAACCAAAAAGATTTTTGAGAAGTGACAAAATATTGACTGAAAAACCAAAATAAAACCCAACCAAAAAGAATCGGAACAAAAGTTAAGGCCATGGGGTTATGAGATAAAAGAATTCCAGCAAAAGAAAGACTTAATCCAACTAAAAATTTGTTTTTCTTTTCTAAGATTAGCCGACGAGAAAAATAGAAGACTAAGGGGAAGAAAACAGCTGCCCAAGCCTCATTCATGGCACCTCGAACATAAATATTGAGAGCATGATACGGCGCATAAGTGTAAAAAATGGAGGCAATAAAACCGCCGACTGGGCCAAAAATAGAAGCAGCTAAAATAAACATAAAAGTGGCCGATAAAACTATTTGGGTAAGAGCGGTGGCTTTAACAGAACTCATAAAGGAAAGACCAAAAGTACGATAAACTTGACCAACAATATAGGGCATGGGTGGGTAAAAATTGAAAAGAGGATAACCATAACCATAACCTAAATCTGGTGTCCATCTACAAGGAATTTGACCATCTTTAAGGCATTTTTCCATTTCAAGTTGACGAATCATTTGCATATCATCATGCATATTAAAATATCCCGGCTTGAGAAGAAAGAAAAAAGCAGGGATAGTAAATAGAAAGGTTAAGATTGGCCAAAAAAATTTATTATTAAGAAGTTTTTTCATAAAAGATTACTTTAATTTATAAAGAAGATATTCATCGTTATTTGGTTTTTGATAAGTATTGATTAAATCAAGTTTGTCTTGGTCTTTACTAGACAAAGTAAGTCGTGATTTATTAATAACTAAATAAACCTCGTCGCCAAATTTGCGAGCATTGACTAAATTATCAGGAATGGAGGTAAAACCCAGTCCAACACCAATAATAGTTAATTGTTTGGTGCCATCAGTGTAAATTTGAAGACCATCAGGGAGAGTACCAAAAGAGCCTTCAGTACCAACAATAATATTGGCTGACTTAGCTCTGTCTTTGAAGTAATCAGCACTGGACTTAATACCCCAACCAGAGGTCCAACCACTAAGATAACCTGTTTCAGTACTTAATAATTGAACATGAAATGGGTCAGTACTAATTTTTTTAATCCAAAATAAATTAGGAATTAATAAAATTAAAACAAAGATAATTCGAGAAATATTGTTCTTAAAGAATACTGATAAACCAACACTAATAAGAATTATGATTGAAGGAATGACAAAAAGAATGTATCTGGCGGTAAAAACTTTGGCCATGGCCGCATTGGCGATTAGTGGTAATAAACCCCAACAAAGTAAAATAAATAAGTGGGTATTTTTTCGGTAGAAGAAAAAAAGGAAAAGACCAATTGAGGCAAGAATTAGCACTGGCCAGGAAATATATTGACCAAAAATTACTAATGTATCGTGCAAATGAGGCATTAGTGGGTCGAATGGGTGCTTAATGACTTCAGAGAGACTCCAAACATAATCTTTGTTCCTGAGAGCAATCATATTAAACTGTGGTCCGAGACGTAAAATATTATAAATAATAAATGATAATATCGCTGAAATTACAGGTAGATAGTAACTGTTGAGACGTTTAAAATTGATGACAAAAAAAGTAAAAACGGCTAAGACTATAAAATAAATTGCTGGAGATTTGGTTAACCAAGCAAGGCCTAAAATCATACCTAAAATTAAAGACAAATCGAGGCGGCGGAATTTAGCTAAGAGTAACGAAAATAAAAGTGACCAAATACCAAAGGCGGAAAGAAGATTGTCGGGGACAGACAATCTATCAAAAAAGAAAGTAAAAGGAATAAAAAGATAAATTAGTGACGAAAGGAAGCCGTAATAAAAATTATCACGAATGGATTCAAAAATAAATTTAATTGGATCACGAGAAGGGTTGAAGAAATCAATTACGACACAAGTGGTAATGAAAATTCCGATAAGAGCAATAAAACCAGCTAACACAGAAACAAAACGGCCGGTGACCAGAGGGTCAAAATGGAATCGAAGTAAAATGGCAGTAACCCACATAAAAAGCGGCTGTTTACCATCGGTTTGAGGAATAAAGCGAAGTGTTTCTTCATTTTTAATAATTTGAGACCAACGGATATAAATGGCTTCGTCACCAAAAACAGGAATAGCGGTAAGATTTTGAAGTCGGGTAAAAAAATAGACGGCGATGATAATGAGAGAAAGGAAGATTTTTAATCCCCAGTTATTTTTTTTGATCATATAAGCCGCGAAGGTCATTACGTTTGACCCGAATAATTTCCTGGAGCATTTGTTTTGATTCTTTTTTGAAACGTTTGGAATCGTCACCCTTGGTGGTACTAGAATCTTCATTTTTCCAATCAACGAGAACTTCTTTTATTTTGTAACCCCATTTTTGAGCCATAAAGAGTAACTCAACATCGAAAGCAGAAACCCGCCAACCTTTGGTGTCACTTTTGTCTTTAAAAAATTGAAGGTTAGGAAATATTTTTTTGGCTAAATCAGTCTTAATAGCTTTGAAACCACATTGAGTATCAATAATATTGGATAATAAAAACAAACGACGCCCCATTAAAAACCCACGAGCCATAATTTTTCTGACAAGAGAATTGCCTTCGCGATTGATACCACGTGAACCAATAACAACGTCATAACCTTGGTCAAAATAAGGTAATAATTTTAATGACTCTCTGAGCGGGGTGGATTGATCCATGTCGGTAAATAAGACAACCGGATATTTAGCTTGTTGAATGCCACCCCAAACTGCTGACGGTTTACCCCCATGAGGTAAATCTAAAACCCGAAAACCTTTGTGTTTGGTGACAAATTCTTGGACTAATTTGAGACTATTATCAGTAGATTCATCATTACAAACTAAAACTTCCCAATTAAATTTTTGGGGTTTAAGAAAATCGTAAACCTGATCTAGGACACCTCTTTTGAGATTATTTTCTTCGTTGTAGCAAGGAATAACAATTGATAATTGATTCATAGTTTTATTATACAAAATAAGTTGAATTTATTTTGATAATTTGTATATCTTAGTATTATCGGAACTAGTAAATTCTTCGGTTAATTTATATTTGGAATTTTCCTTGAAAACATTAATTTCCCAAATATCAGAATTAATATTTTCGGGCCATTTATTAGGATCGTCGATAATAACAAATAAGGTTTTGGCTTGAGAATATTCTTCCATAGATAAAAGTTGGTTTTGGTTAACAAAGTACCTAGGAGCTTGAGCTCGAAAATCATTGTATGAGGCTAGCATAGAGACATTGTATGGACCATCGGCAGAACTAAGGTGATTATTAATAGCTATACCCAAATTTTGAGCATGATTGAGTTGATAATTGGGTTTTTGAAATAAAGGATTGTTGGCTAAGGAAAAATAACTAATGACGATAAGCAAGGGAATGCCAATGATTTTGTATTTATGAATTAGAAACCCTATAAGGAGAAAAACCGACGGGAATAGAAAACCAAAATAGTGAGCGTAAAGATGTTGTTTGTATAAAGCTAAAGAAACTAAACCGAAAAAATACCAACCCAAGACAATTAAGAGAGATTTATTTTTGGTTTTATTTTTAAATAAGTAGAAAACAACTAAGAGAATAAAAATAGCACTAATGATGATGCCAGGAATAATTTGACGACCAGAAATGAGATCGGTATTAATTTGAGTAAAAATTGAGGGTAACTGAGGGATAGCCTTGTATGGTTTGATGTTAACAGTGGTTTCCCGATAGGTGAAAAAATGAATTAAAGCATTAATATTTTGGCCGTTATGTTTGACATCAAAAAGAATCTGAGGAATAAGTGAAATTAGGAAAATTAAAGCAGCTAAAAGAGTATTAATAACGAATGGTTTAAGATATTTTGATTTTGAGTGAATGAAATTAATTAAGAAATATAACCAACAAAGACCGGGTAATGGAAGTAGAGCTAAGCCTAGGTAATGACTATTAATAACCATAATAAAGGAGAGAGAGGCATAAAGAAAAAGTTTGTAACGATGTTGGATTATGGCTTCGAAGAAAAAATAAATAAACAATAAGGCAAAAACAGGCATAATATTTGGATTCCAAATAAAGTTGGAATATTTGATAACTACTGGAGAGATAGCAAAAAGAAAGGCAGCGATTAATCCAGTAGGTCGGTTAAACCATTTGTTACCAACAAAATAAACTAAAAAGATAGTAAAAATATTGACCAAAGCAATAAAAACAGCCGGACCAACAGGGTTAAAGTTAGAAATAAATAGAGATGGAGCAATAAAGTAATAAAACCAAGGACCAAGATACATATTGCCAATACTAGTTTGAGGACCGATAAAGAAAAGGTTGCCGTTTTTGAGAAAATCGCGAATGATATAAACATCACGACCTTGATCACCTAAAAACTCCATATAACCACCGATATTATAAAGTCGGAAAAAAGCACCCAAAATAAGGATAGAAATTAATAGCCAGTTGGATAAAAAAAGATTTTTTAATTTAATCACGATGAAAATTAATTTTGAACCAAAGACGGAAAAGATCAGAAAAACTCTTTAATATAACTTTGATATTTCGGCCAGTAGCTTTACCTTCGGTTCGAGGATAGTGGTGGACACCAATTTCAACTATTTTGAAGCCGGTTTTTTTGGCTTTAATTAAAAATTCACTACTAATGAAAGCTCCCCTTTCAGCTTCGAGCTTGGGAATAGTGTCAACAACTTTTTTATTAATCAACTTAAAACCACAATCAATATCAGTAACTTTAAGACCAAAAAGGATTAAAACAATTAATTCCCAAATTTTGGAAGTAATAATAGTGGATTTGGAAACTTGACGGGCAAGATAATAACCAATAACTATATCGGCCTTAGTTTTTTGTTGTTTTTCGATTAAATTAGAGATTTCAGAAAAATCGAATTGACCATCAGAATCGGTAAAAGTAATCCATTGGTATTTGGAATTGTAGAGACCACTTTTGAGAGCGCCGCCATAACCTCGGTTTGGGCTGTGAGTAATAATACTAATATCTTCTTTTGAATATTGTTTTTTAATTTTTTCTAAAACTTTAGCAGTGTTATCTTTCGAACCATCATTAATAAGAATAATTTCCCATTTTTGGGTGATTTTGTTTAATACTGGAATGGCTTTGGAGACAGTAGTTTCAATATTTTTTTCTTCGTTGTAGCAAGGGAAGAAGACTGACAATTCATTAATAATAGGCTTGTTCATACTACTTATGAGTATAGCAAACTGATTAGTTTTTTTGGGAAAATGGGATTGACTTGACAAATAGGTGTTTTGTTTATATAATGGCCTATAATTATTTATTAAATAAATAATAATGAAATTAAATAAAGGTTTATTGTTAGCTACTACTTTGGCTACTTTAGTGGTCGGGTCTTCTTTGAATCCAGTTAAAGTTAAGGCTGATTCTTATTCAAATGAGGATAATAGAACAACTTTATCGATTGATAAGAAACTTAGATCAATAGATTCTTCGGACTATGTTGATAATATTTCTAGTTCGACTAAAGTCTTTGTTCAAAATGATGTTATCGAATTTAAAGTTAAAGTAACTAATACAGGCACAACTAATATGAAGAATATTAAGGTGACTGATGAATTACCTCCATTTTTGAAGTTGATTTTCTTTCCAGGTGCTTATAATAGTTCTTTAAATAAGCTTGAATGGAATATTGAAGAGCTTGGTCCTGGTTCATCTAAAGATTTTTTGATTAGAGCCAAGATTGATAAAGCTGAAAATATTAAAACTTTAGCTAAAGAGACCAATGTAGCTAAGGCTAGTATTGATAATATTAACGAAAGAGATGATGCCACTTATTATATTGGAACTAAAAGTGGTGTAATTGTTCCAGAAACTGGTAATCCAGCTTTAGTTTTTGAAACTATTGGTGTGATTACTGCTGGTATTTCAGGATTAGCTTT
>CAYRYK010000010.1:0-2046 GCA_964428535.1 uncultured Gammaproteobacteria bacterium
ATGTGACTCCAGTGGGAGTCGAACCCACGATTACCTGGATGAAAGCCAGGTGTCCTAGGCCACTAGACGATGGAGCCGTTTTGTGACAAAGCTATTTTACCAAAAGACATCGATTTTTTCATTAAACAAATAAATTCAATAGCTAATATCATCTGTACTAACAAAAACAAACTTCATTTGTTTTGGTAAACTAGCTTGTGATCAATATTTTTCATGGTGACGACCAACTCCAAAGTCGTTCTGCTCTCAACTCGTTCCTCGATCAAAAAGCCAACTTTGATATTCTCCGGCTTGATTCAAAAGATATTGATGTTGACCAAATCAATGGCTTTATTAATAGTCAATCTCTTTTTGCTTCCCAAAAAATTATTGTCTTTTTAAATTTCTTTTCTATTTCCAAACCACTTCTCGACAAAATCTTAAAAATTATCAAATCCAATGATTCTTTCGATATTGTCATTTGGCAAGATAAAACCCTCAATGTTACTCAACTAAAAACTTTCCCAAAAGCCAAAGTTGAATTGTTTCCCCTCGATAAAAAACTTTTCAAATGTATTAATAGTCTCTCCCCAAAAAATGCTGCTAGATTTATCCCTCTTTATCATCAAGTTCTAGAGCAGGAACCATTTGAACTATTCCTTTTTTGGCTTAAATCCAGTCTTCGCAAACAACTAACTACTTTTTCCAAATTCGATACTGATTCGCTCAAAACCGCTTATCTTCAAATGATTGAGCTTGACTATCAATCTAAAACTGGCCAATTAGCTATCCCCAAAGACATGGCTCTCGAAAGAATTCTTCTTAACCTCATGAAGTAATGTTAAACTTAAGCATGGAAATCATCACTAAACCTTGGGGTCAGGAAATTATTTATACCACCCCCGATTTGAAATACACTTTTAAACAAATCCAAATCAATGATGGTGCTCGTCTTTCACTTCAATCTCATACCGAAAAAGTTGAGACTTTTGTTCTTGTCGAAGGCCAAGCTGATTTAGTCAGCGGACCAGATATTGATCATCTTGAAACTATTCATATGGAGCTTAAAAAAGGTTACAACATTCCAGTTGGTCTAGTTCACCGTATGATCGGAGTCAAAAATGCTGTTATTTTAGAGGCTTCCACCCCTGAAACTGGCACTACTTATCGCTATCAAGATGATTATCAACGCCCCGACGAAACCGAAAATCTCCGTCAACAAGCAAACCGTGGTTGGGCTCCTAATCAATAAATAATATTTTTATATAGATAAGAATATTATTTATCACTTTAATATAGAATTATTTTACCCAAAGATAGGCAAAATAAAATTTAAACCTAACATTAGCAGTCAAACTGTAAGACTGCTAAATAGACACCTGTTACTTTTTTCTGCTATCCTTTTTATATGAAAAACACTGCCAATGTTCTTTGGTTCAATCAGGTTAGTTTAGAAGACGTCAATCTCGTTGGCGGTAAAGGAGGCAACCTGGGTGAAATGTATCAACTCGGTATTCCAGTACCCAATGGTTTCGTCGTCACTTCATCAGCTTATTTCCAATTCATCGAAGAAAACAATCTCAAACCCAAAATAAAAGACATTCTAAAAATTACCGATGTCGATCAACCTGATCAATTACTAGCCGCTTCCAAAAAGATTCGTGCTCTCATCAAAAAAACTCCCGTTAGCCAATCACTTTCATTAGAAATCATGAAAGCTTACAAAAAGCTTTCAGGTTTTGGTGGCCTTAAAAATGTCCCTGTCGCTGTTCGTACTTCTGCTACTTCCGAAGATTCTGCTGATGCTTCATTCGCTGGTCAAGGTGATACTTTTTTGAATGTCATTGGTGAAGTTAATGTTGTTGACCGTGTCCGCGATTGTTGGTCCAGTCTTTTTACTTCCAGATCAATTTTTTATCAAGTCAAAAAACATTACGACCATTTTAAAATCGGTGTTGCTGTTCCGGTTCAAAAATTAATTAATTCTGAAATCTCCGGTATTATGTTCACTGCTAATCCTGTCACCGGTGACAAAAGCCAAATTATTGTTGAAACTATTTGGGGTTT
>CAYRYK010000010.1:2146-19750 GCA_964428535.1 uncultured Gammaproteobacteria bacterium
ACTCGCGCTCAAAAAGGCCAAATTTTAGTTACCACTATGACCACTCCTGACTTTGTTCCTGCTATGAAAAAAGTCAACGGTATTGTTACTGACAAAGGTGGTCAAACTTCTCACGCTGCCATTGTTAGCCGCGAACTTGGTGTTCCCTGTGTTGTTGGCACTAAAACCGCTACCAAAGAATTTAAAGAAGGTGACATCATCACTATCAACGGAACAACTGGCCAAGTTTGGAAAGGAAACTTAATTAACGAAAATCAAAACTCTAGCACTAATAAACTAAAAAACTACTCTACTAATAAACTAATCAAGACTGCTACCAAAGTTTATGTCAATTTAGGTGAACCAGATTTAGCCGATACTATGGCCCAAAGAAATGTTGATGGTATTGGTTTACTCCGAGCTGAATTCATGATGGCCAACATTGGCATGCACCCTAAATATATGATTGCCCAAGGTCGTCAAAAAGAATTCACCCTTCAGCTTGCCAAAGATTTACTCAAATTTTGTAAAGCTTTCAATCCTCGTCCTGTCATCTATCGAGCCAGCGATTTTAAAACTAATGAATATCGTCATCTTAAATGGGGAAAATTGTATGAACCAGAAGAACCAAATCCATTAATGGGTTTCCGTGGTGCTTCTCGTTATATCCAATCACAAGATGTCTTTGCCATGGAACTCGAAGCCATCAAAATAGTTCGCAACAAATACGGTTACAAAAATCTTTGGTTGATGATCCCTTTTGTCCGCACTCCTCACGAATTATCTGAAGTCAAAAAAATTGTTAGTCAAAATGGACTTATTCGCTCGCCTTCATTCAAATTTTTTATGATGGCCGAAATTCCTAGCAACGTTATTCTTTTGGATAAATTTATCGATGTTGGTATTGACGGTATTTCTATTGGCAGTAATGATTTAACTATGCTTACTCTTGGGCTCGATCGCGACAACAGTGAAGTCGCTCCAACTTTTAATGAAATGGACCCAGCTGTTCTTTGGTCCTTAAAAAGGTTGATTACCAAATCACGTAAACGCGGTATCAGTTGTTCTATCTGTGGCCAAGCTCCCAGTAATTATCCAGAATTAGTCGAAAAATTAGTCAAATGGGGTGCCACCAGTATTTCTGTTAGCCCAGATGCTATCGATGCTACCAGAGAAATTGTCGCTCAAGCCGAAAAGAAAAAAATTACCCAAAAATAACTACAAATTCGCCTTTTAAATTTTTTGGGGTACCAGTGATTACTTCTTCAAATTTTTTGGTCATCTCTCGAACTATTTTAATTTGAATTTCATCACCATAAACTTCTTTAATTTGTTCAACTAATTTCTCAACCCTAAAAGGGGATTCATAAACAATTTTCGCTCCATCAATTTCTTTATATTTTTCCAAAATCTTTTTTCTTTCCCCATCTTTTTTTGGCAAAAATCCCAAAAAGCAAAATCGACCTATTGGTAAACCCGATAACACCGCACCATTAATCGCCGCACATGCTCCTGGTAAAGACGTATAATTTATACCTAGAAACTGGCATTTTTTAATTAATTTCCAACCCGGATCAGAAATTACTGGAGTTCCAGCATCAGTTACCAAACCAACTTCTTTATTATCTTTCAGTAAATTAACTATCTCTGGAATTTTTTGATCTTCTACTTCATCATAAAAAGAAATTAATTTTGGTTTATTTTTAATTCCCAAATTACTCAACAATAATCCCGCATTTCGAGTATCTTCACACAATAAATATTCAACACTTTCCAAAGTTTCCAAGGCTCTCAAAGTAATATCTTTCAAGTTTCCAATTGGTGTGGCGATTATATATAACATAACTAATTTTTAATTTTAAATTTAAAATTTTAAATCAAATCAAAATAACAAATTTATAAATTTCAATTTTTAGAGCTTAAAGCAATTTTACCAAAAATTAAAGATAATTCCTTTGCTTCTTGCCATAATTCATCAATGTTCACCAATACAAACTCATCAGACACCTCTTTTAAGAGAGATAACCAATAAACAGTTTCCTTTGCTTCTCTTTTACAAATGTGTATTTTTGATTTGAAATCAGCTTTACTCGTAGCTCCATTAGCTTCACAATAATTGGCGCCAATACTAGTCCCAGACCGTAAAATTTGTTTAATAATATTTTCATTAATTATCGAGACTTTAATTTTCTTACACAAGGAAATTAACTTAATAGAAAATTCTCCGGTTCTTTTTTCTAAGTCGTATTCCATTTAATATTTGAATTTTAAAATTGATTAAAAATTAAAAATTTCAAATTTAAAATTAATTGAATTGTCTAATTACTGCCACTACTTTACCACGAATCTCTACATCAGTTACATAAATCGGGGACATCGATGAATTAGCTGGTTGAAGTCTGATTCTACTAGCTTCTTTGTAAAATCTTTTTAAAGTAGCAAAACCATTTTTTAATACCGCCACTACAATATCACCATTGTAAGCACTTCTTTGTTCTTTAACCACCACATAATCTCCGTTCAAAATTCCATCATCAATCATCGAATCACCCTTGGCCTGAAGTACAAATGACTTATCGCCTGGCTTAATTAGCGTGCTGTTTACTGCCAAAGTTGCATTAGGATCAGTATATGGCTCAATTGGTTCACCGCAAGCAATAAAACCCAAAACCGGTAACTCTATCATTGTTGCCGCCTTAGCTATTTCTTCAGTATCTTTTTGCAATAATTCAATTCCTCGAACTGCCCCTCGATATCTTCTAATTAATCCTTTCTTTTCTAACACAGCCAAATGCTCATGAACGGTCGACAGGGAAGACAAACCCAAATGTTGAGCAATTTCTGTCAAAGTTGGGGCACAACCATAATCACAAATATTTTTATTAATGTAATCCAAAATCTCTTTTTGCCTTTTATATAATACTGTTGCCATGAAATTAATATTACACGAATAATACCCGAAGTCAATAAACCAATTTAAATGTTATATTTAAATATCCCATGTGGTTAATTAGTTTTTTCCTTCTATTTTTTCTCTGTCCCAAAGTTCATGCTGCCGACGAATTTTCTGTTTCTCAAAAAATCCAATATCAAATTGACACTTCGGGCAACGCTTCAGTCATTCAAGATATTGAGCTAAAAAATAATTTTTCCCAAATCTATCCAAAAGAATATCAAATCACCCTGTCTTCAGGTAATATTACTAATGTCACCGGCAATGATAATTCTGGTGACATTATCAAACAGGTCACCCAACAAAATGACTCCACAATTATTAATCTCACTTTTAATCAACCCAGTTTAGGTAAAGACCAGGTTACCAAATTCCGTCTTAACTACAATCTTCCTTCATTGGCTGATCATAAAGGTAGTACTTGGGAAATAGCTTTACCCGACAATCAAATTCCTGAAAACCAAAGTCAGACCGAAATTACTATCAATCTTCCTTCATCTTTTGGCGGTCTATCATTTTCTTCTACTAACCCTAAAAATTTAATCTCCCTCAACGATCAAACTCAATTATTTTTTAGCAGCAATCAAAAAAACCAAAAAATCCTTTTAATTTTCGGCGATTATCAACTTTTCGATTTTAAATTTAAATATCTTTTAGAAAACACTGAAACTAAAGAAAAAACTATCCAAATCGCTATCCCGCCAGAAACCGATGCTCAAAAAATTACCTATACCTCCATCGAACCTACACCAAAAAATATCATCACTGACAATGATGGTAATTATTTAGCTGAATACCTACTTAAACCAAATCAAAATTTTGAGGTTAATATTTCTGGTCAGGCCAAAATAATCCATACCAATTCTCATCACGTCCAAATTAATCCGGAACGTTATCTCAAAAAAAATACCTATTGGGAAATCGACAATCCTGATTTAATTCAAATCGCTCAAACTCTCAAAACCCCCAAAGATATTTACGATTACGTTATAAAAACTCTTAGCTACAAAATCGATAATCTCGATTCGTCTTCTCGACAAGGAGCTACTCTGGCTTTATTAAATCCAACTCAAGCAATTTGTACCGAATTTTCCGACCTTTTTGTCACTCTATCCCGAATCAAAGGTATTCCTGCCAGAGAAGTTGAAGGTTTTGCTTATAGCAACAATATAAAAATTAAACCAGTTAATACTAATACCGATGTTTTACATGCTTGGCCCCAATACTACGATTCCGCCAAACAAGCTTGGATTTCCGTTGATCCTACTTGGGGCAAAACTACCAACGGTATCGATTATTTTACTGATCTTGATCCTAACCATTTTGCTTTTGTTTTTCATGGCCTTAATAGTCAATATCCACTTCCACCAGGTGGCTACAAAAACAATCAAAATATTAAAACTGTTTCAGTTGAATTTGCCAAAACCGAAATTACTCCAGAAAATTTACCTCTCAAAGTCAAGCCAATTTCCACTAATTTTTTTAATATTCCCAAATTAGAAATTACTAACCCAAATTTACACTCCATTACCCATCTTCAAGTTTCCCTTAATGGTTTAAATTTTCAAAAAGAAATCGACCAATTACCACCATTATCCACCACCCAGGTTACTTTACCCCAACCTAGCTTTATAAAATCTTTTTTACCCCAAAATTACCATCTTAAAATTGAATTAAACTACAACTCTATTACCACTAATATTAATATTACTAATTCTAGTTATTTGGTAAATTTGGTTATTATTATTGCCATTATTCTCACTTTAGTCGGCTTTGGCGGTATAATAAATAATCACAAAAAATCTAAAAAATGAAAAAAATATTACGTTTAACTCTACTTTTTTCCTTCTCTCTGGTCTGCGCTGACTTACTCTGGCACAATCTCACTTTTCAAATCACTCCGTGGACTTATGTCAAAACCGCTTTAGTCCTAGCTCTTTTTGAGGTTATTCTCAAACCAATCCTCAAAATTATTCTTTTTCCTATCAATCTTCTAACTCTTGGTCTTTTTCGAGCTGTTATCGACACTGTTGGTCTTTATTTAGCTGCTTTTATTTTTAGTGATTTTTATGTCAGTAATATCCATTCAGCCGCTTTTAAATTTTTCGGATTAGCTATTCCTCAGTTTAACTTCACTAATTTCTGGGCTTTTTTGGTAACATCACTCACTATAGGTTTTTTCTTAAATCTATTTACTATAATCATTAAAAAACCAGTCAAAAAATGAAAACCATACTTACTATTGTTCAAATAGTTTTATCTATTACCTTAGCCACTCTTATTTTCCTTCAATCAAATGGTGATACTGAATCACAAACCAATCTAATGAATAATAGTGTTCCCGAAAAACGTGGTTGGGAAAAAGTTATTTTTAACTTCACTATTTTTATCATTGTTCTCTTTCTTATTTCATCAATTATTCAAACTCTTATCTAAACTTGCTCACTAAACTTCATTTTAAAATTGAACTTTTATGGCTCTATTTTAAAAAACACTGGATTATTTCCAGTATAGTTTTTTTATCCCTCGTCTCCGCCGCTATCTTTCACCAACAACTCATTTCCTTTTACAATCTCCCTATTTTTCATCCTCAAATCATTGGCCTTGAAGGGCGTTACACCATCGATGACTTACCTGACGACATTGCTCAACAAATTAGTTTTGGTCTCACTACCTTATCTGACCATCAAAAACCAGAAATTTCTAAATTAGTTAAATCTGTCGAAATTCAAAATGAAAACAAAGATTATATTTTCACTTTAAATGACAATATTTATTGGTCTAGCGGCCGCAAATTCACTGCTTACGATGTCAATTATGAAATACCTGGACTCACTATTACCCCATTATCCAATTACTCTATTAAAATCAGCTCTGAAGCTGAATTCTCTCCGCTATTAGCCTCTCTCAGTCAACCATTAATCAAAAGTAATTTTGATGGTCTTGGTGATTATTCAGTTACTAAAATTACTTACCAAGATGGTTATATCAAAACTTTAAATCTTAAACCCAAAGACAAACATAAAAATTCCATTCAATATCAATTCTATTTTGACCAACAAGATGTTGTTAATGCTTACAAAATTGGCAATGTTGATATTATTAAAGTCAATTCTTTACCTTCAGAACTAAATAATTGGGGTCAAACTAAAATTACCAAAGAAATTGAAACCAATGAAAAATACGTCGCTGTTTTTATTAATACCCAAAAAATTAATAGTAAACAAATTCGCCAAGCTCTAGCTTACGCCACTCCAAAAGGGGACAAGAGTCAACGTTGTCTTGGGCCTATTTCACCCAATTCATGGGCTTATTTCCCTAGTGTCAAAGAATACAACTTCAACCGTACCCGAGCCAAAGAACTTTTAGGAAATGATAAAATTGATACCATAAACCTCAGTGTCAATGATCGTGAATTGTTACCTTTAGCTGAAGAAATCAAAACCGCTTGGCAAGAAAGTCTTGGTTTCCCAGTTTCTATCACCATCGAAAACCAAATCAATTTTGATAATTACGATACGTTACTAACTTATGGTGCCATTACTAACGATCCAGACCAATATCTCTTTTGGCACTCCACCCAAAACGATACTAATATCACCAAACTCAATAGTCCTCGTATCGACAAACTTCTTGAAGAAGGCCGTCAAACTACTGACCAAATCGAAAGAAAAGCTATTTATCAAGACTTCCAAACTTATCTTCTCGAAGAATCTCCAGCTATTTTCCTTTACTATCCTACCGTCTATACTATTACCAGATCAAAATAACTATGACAGAAAATCAAAAAGACCCTATCGGCATAAGTTTACTTCTAATACTCTTTATCTTGCTTGGTATTTTAGGTTTTATTTACTATAAAAGTATTGATTGGGATGTTTTAAAAAGATTAGAACAAACACCATTGACCCTTCCTACCCCAATTCCATCATCCACTGCCACTAAATCAGCTATCATCAATACACCAACATCTACATCTAGCGGGACAAAGCAATAATTACTGCTCCCGCCGTCATTAATACTGCACCAAATCCTTTCATAAAAGTAATTTTCTCTCCTAATATCATTGCTGCCAATATAATAGTCAAAACTAAACTCATTTTATCAATCGGTGCCACTTTACTGGCTTCACCTAATTTAAGGGCATAAAAATAAAATACCCACGATAATCCAGTTGCAATTGCTGACAATATCAAAAACACCCAACTATTTTTTGAAATATTATTTATTCCTGGTAATAATTTTTGCCAAAAAACTATTCCCCAAGTAATTACTAAAACCAAAGTTGTTCTAATTGCTGTCGCCAAATTACTATTAACATCTTTTATACCTATCTTTGCCAAAACTGACGTAATTGCCGCAAATAAAGCTGATAAAATCGCTGCTATATACCATTGCATAAAATAATTATATCAACTCCATTAAGTCATAATTCCGCCCAAAATCATTCTTTGTATTTCTTTCGTTTCTGTCTCTTTTAAATTCAAAGTCACCATTGCTGTCATCCAAAACAAAGACATTACTGCCGTCTCTACATCTAAATCTTTTCTAAATTCTCCCATTTTTATTCCACTATCTAATACTGAATTTATTACTTTTGACGAAAGTGGTTTTTTAGCTACATCCCCTAAATACACCAAAAACAAGTCGCGATATTTTTTAATAAATTCCACTTCAATTTCCACAATCTTTTCAATTTTTTCTTTATTAGTCCTCAACCCTTCAATTTCTCTCGAAATCTTATCTTCCAATCCCTTTTGTCCTTCAGCCACTATTTCCTCAAACAGTTCTGCTTTCGATTTAAAATGATAAAAAACTGTTCCTTTAGCTACTTGGGCTTTCAAAGCCACTCTATCCATCGAGGCTTTTTCAAAACCATCTTTAGCAAACTCAGTAATCGCCGCCAAAATTATTTTCTTTTTCCTAGTAATAATCCCCATATAAAAAATAAAGAAATAAAAATAAAAATAAATATTATCCTAATATCATACACCACCAATACTATATTATCCCCTGAAATTATCTCTCTCAAAGCTGAAACAGCGTAAGTCATTGGCAAAAAAGTACTGACTTTTTGGAAAAATTTTGGAATTGTTTCCGCCGGATAACTTCCAGCACTACTTGTCAATTGCAACATTAATAAAACTATTCCCACAAATTTTCCTGGTAAACCCCAAGCCAAAGTCAAAAACATTTGAATCAATGTTGATGACCAGCCCAATAAAACTCCAAACAAGATAAACCATCCCAAATGATTTACTTTCAAACCCAACAATCCCATCAATACCAAACCCAGTGTTCCAGTTTGTAAAGTTGATACTATCAACGATACCCAAACTTTAGGTAAAAATTCCTTAAATTTATTTTTAACTTTTTTCTTGCTCTCCAAATCTACCAAAAAGAAAATTGCCATTCCACCAACCCACAAGGCTAGGGGAATAAAGTATGGCGCAAATCCAGTTCCGTTATTATTAACAATGTCAATTGAAATATCATGAATATCGACTGGTTTCGACATTACTTCAGCCTGACTTTTATTTTTATTTTCATTAGTTTTATCTTTTGTTGTATTTACTGCTTCATTCAATTTATCCTTCAATTCGACTGATCCATCATAAGCATCACCTAATCCATTTTTTAAATCTTTGCTTCCATCTTTAACTTTTTCAATTCCAGAAATTAAATCGGAATTTCCATTAATTGCTGACGACAAGTTATCTCTCAAACTGGCGCTACCAGTAGCCAAATTACTTACTCCCACTGACAAATTTAGTAACCCATTTTTCAAAGCTTCACTGCCACTTACTAATTGGTTCACTCCTTGACCCGATGCCGTTAATCCACCTTTTACTTGAGTTAAACCAGTATTGACCTGGCCAGCTGCCGCCAAAGCTGTCATCAATTCCGCCGATGATGTCGCACTTGGATTAGCCGCCAAATAGGCATTAATTTCATTAACTACTACTGATTGTCCCGCAATTAAATTATCTGTCGCCGATTGTAACTGACTACTTCCGCTAGATAAGTTACTCAACCCAACATTTAAACTTACAGCTCCGGTTAATAAACTACTTGTGCCCACAAAAGCATTACTAGCTCCAGTTGCTAGAGTTTCACTTCCATCATGAAGCTGATTTAAACCATTTCGCAAGTCCACTGCCCCACTATTTACTTTATCAATTCCATCATACAAATCATTGCTACCATCTTTTGCGTCCTTTAATCCATCTTCCAAATCACTGGTTCCATCAACTGCTTTTTGTAAATCGACAACCGAATCTCTAGTACTATCAAAAATATTATTAAAATATTCTTTAGAAATTTTTTCATTCAAAGCCGCCTTAATTTTTACAAATGCAGTGTCACTAAATTTCGCTGCCATAAAACTCGATGCCTGGCGCGACTTAAATTCTATTTTTGCCTGCTCAGGATTATCACTATCAACCGACAAAATACTTTCTGAAAAATCTTCTGGAATAACTGCCAAAGTATAATATTTTTTATTTTTCAAACCGTCTTCAGCTGTTTGCTTGTCCACAAACTGCCAATTCATCTGTTTTTCATCCCTCAACTTATCCACCAATTCATTCCCAAAACAATATTCTTTTTTGTCTTTTTTATCACTTTTTTGAGCACATTTATCCTCATTTACTATGGCAATTGGTAAATTTTCCATTTTCCCATACGGGTCCCAAAAAGCCCACAAATACAAACCACCATAAATTAAAGGCAAGATAACCACCCCCACCAATGTGGCCAAAAGCATTTTTGATTTAAAAATTCGCTTTAATTCATCTTTCATACTGACTAGCGAGTCAGTATATTACTTCATCCCAAAATTGTCAAATTTTTTATTATAAAATAGACTATGAAACTAGAAGATTTATTAACTGAATTAAAAAGCCTCGATTTACCCACAAACAAATTTGCCACAACTTCATCTGGTCCTATGGGTATCAGAAAAATCCGCGAAATTAATGATCTTGATATTATCGTTTATCCTGATTTATGGCTTGAACTTAAAAATAAATATCCAGTCACCAAAGAAAATAATTTTGAATCAATTTATATCGGTAATATTCAAGTTCTCGGAGATAATTCCTGGTTTTCTCTAGACACAATCAATGACATTAACAGTGCTGATATTATCAATGGTTTTCGTTGGGTAAAATTAGAAAAAATTTTAAAAATAAAAAAACAACAAACCAGACCAAAAGACATTGCTGATGTTCAGTTAATCGAAGAGTACTTACAAAAAAACTCAAATTGATTTAATCAAACTCACCATTTCCTCAAAATTTTCCTGACCAAAATGACCTCTATCTTTAAACGATAAAATTTCTGCCTCTGGCAAAACTTTTTGGTACTGTTCTGCCTCAGAGTAAGGGACCACGTTATCATCTTCACTTTGAACTACAAATATTTTTTGGCACTGATTTTTCAGTTTAGTAAAATCAGCATCCAATTTAAAATCAGCCAAGGATTCTTCCGAATTAACATCATCAAATGGTGCTGCCACCAATATTAAAGCTCTAATTTTTTTATCCATCAAATTTTCCGACAAAAATTTTGTCAAAAATATCCCACCCAAAGAATGTCCAACCAAAATTATTTCTCCATCAAGTAGGGGAATTAGCTTATTAAAATAAACCGCCCATTCTAAATATTTGGCGTTTTGTTTATTTGGCATTTCCGCCAAAATCACATCATAATTATTTCCTAAATCATTTTGTAAATTTCTTTTCCAACCAATCTTCGATCTTAGCCAATCCAAATCTATTTCATCCGATTTTAAATGCCGCAAAAAATCATCGTATGTTTCAAAAGCCGTCCCTCCATGTACTACTATCACTTGTTGTTTCATTTTTAACAATAAAACCAACTAAATCAATAAATATACCTATACCAACAACAATTAATATTATACAAATATTTTACAGGTATAATACAAATATGCTGAGTAGCAAAAAACTTTCGTCATTACAAAAATATATTGATATTATTAATCGTAATAAAGGTAAAACTTTTGGCCAAATCCTTAACGAATTAAAATCAACTAAACACTCCCATTTTAAAAAAGGAGCAAACGGGTTAATTCTTGAAAACCTATTAGGGTTAACCAACAATAGCTCTCCAAAGGCAGATTTAGAAAAGATAAAAGTAGAGATAAAAGTTCTACCACTACAAATCAAAACACTTAAAGCTAAAGAACCAACACAAGTTAAAATGATTAATTTTCTTAAGGTAGCACAAGAAACATGGGAAGATGCTGAAATTAGAAATAAAATTGAAACTATTTTTTGGGTCGTTTACGGTGTAAATAAAGTAAATGGCAAAAATGTGGGAGAGCAAGACTATATTTTATTGGATTGGTTTATCGATAGTCCTGACATCGCTTCCCAGGAAATTTTTAAGAAAGATTGGGAATCTATTCAATCATACATAATTCGTGGCGATTCAGATAAATTATCTTGTAGTATGGGAAAATATATTGAACCAAAAACCAAAGGTAAGAACAATAAAGATTTAACATTAGCCCCAGACGGTCATGGTGGAACAATCAAAGTCAGGCGCAGAGCTTTTTATTTTAAAAAAAATTACACGAATACAAAGATAATTTCTCAATTAGATTTATCTTCTTTAGGTAAGTAATTAGTAATTACTACCTCCTTTATTTTACCTCGACCACTTCCTTTGCTGTTAATCGATCTGGCTGCACATATGTAATTTATATTGAAGTCCTTATATAAATCTTTGATAAATTCTGTATTTGAGTTACTCAGCATAACAAAACATCCTTTTTCTGACAGTTTTCTAAAAACATCTCTAAGTTTAATTTGATCGTCCCTACTAAAACTATCTTTAGAATAACTAGTAAACTTCGAAGTTTCATTAATCGGATAATATGGTGGATCAAAATAAATAAAATCTCCTTTTTTACAATCCTTTATTGATTCTTCAAAAGATAAATTTGTTATCTTTGCATTTTTCAAACAATTAGAAACAGCCAATAAATTTTCTCTATCGCAAATTGTTGGATTTTTTTGATCTCCAAAAGGAACATTATACTCACCTCTAGAATTTTCACGATACATTCCATTAAAACATGTTTTATTCAAAAAAATTAAATAAGTAGCGACATCCAACTCATCCAAATCATCTTTGTTGTATTTATTTCGAATAAAATAAAAAAAATCTTTCTGTTCTTCTTCCGTTTTATTTTTATAATCTTTTTCTATTTTCTCTAAAAAAGAAATCAGTTTGGTTGGATTAGTTTTAATTTGTTGATAAGTAATTATCAATTTCTTATTAACATCATTAATCCCCAAAAAACCTAAGTCACTATTCTGAGCAATATCATAAAAAACTGCTCCACCACCAACAAATGGCTCAAAATATCGGTCAAAATTTTGCGGAAAAAATTTCCTTAATTCAGAAATTAGCTTGCCTTTCCCTCCAACCCATTTTATAAACGGTTTTACAGTCATTTTAATATTTTATCCTAAATCCTTCTTTTTTCACGACTTACACAACCAATAATTCTAAAACTTTAATGAAAGACATATCTCCATAATCGGTCCGGAGCAATTTTATCACTATAAATGACAAAATCCTCAAAAACTAATTATTCTCCAAACTACTCCATTTAATAAATTTCTTTTCAAAAAAGTTAATTAAATTGTAAAAAACCAATCCCATTAAACTGATAGCAACTATATTTGCAAATACGGCTGCAATATTCAAACTATAATAATTAGATATTATTAAAAACCCAATTCCTCTATTAGCAGTAATAAATTCTCCGGTTAATGCTCCAATTAAAGATAAAGAGCTAGATACTTTGAAAGCAGAAAAAAGATAGGGTAGTATGCTTGGAATAATTAGATATCTTATTTTTTGATAATTAGTAGCCGAATATATATTGAATAATTCTATTAAACTCCTATCTAATGATTTAATTCCTCTTAATGTATTCACTAAAGATGGAAAAAAACAAACTAATGAAGCTGTTACTACCTTTGAATAAAAACCAGAACCAAACCAAAGAACCAACAATGGCGTCGTAGCAATTATAGGTATTGTTTTAAGAGTAACCGCTACAGACATAATAAAACTCTCATAACGATCATTAAAAGAAATTACCAATGCTATTAATACGCTTATACAATTAGCAATTAAAAATCCAGACAACGACTCACCTAATGTAATTAAACCATTGTAAATAATTACTTCGTAATTTATGAATAAAGATTTTAGAACATCAATTGGACCTGGGAATAAATAATTCGGAACCTTAAAAATAAAGATAAAAGATTGCCAAACCAGTAAAAAAATAACAAAATTAAAAATTTTTTTGAAAAATTTCATAATTATCCTTTTAATAAAGTCCTTATCTGTTTCATATAAGAAACATAAGCTTGACTATTCTTTATAGATTCGTCTCGGCTTGAAAGATCTATATTAATTATTTTTTTAATCCTTGCCGGATTTTTAGTTAAAACAATAATTCTATTAGATAAAAAAATAGCTTCATCTACTGAATGAGTTATCATTATTATTGTCTGTTTTGTTTTATTATGCATCTTAATTAATTTTGTATGTAATTTTCCTCTATTAATTTCATCAATAGAGGAGAATGGCTCATCTAATAAAAGAATATTCGGTTTCAAAGCTAGACTTCTCAAAATTGAAACTAGTTGTTGAGTTCCACCGGAAATTTCCCAAACATTTTTTAATGAAATAGACTCTAAACCAACCATTTTTAGAAGCTTTATTGACTTCTGTAAACTTTTTTTATCGCCAGTTAATTCTAATGGTAAAGAAATATTTTCAACAACATTTCTCCAAGGTAGTAAATTTGCCCTTTGGAAACAAAAACCAATTTTTCTTTTTTTAAGAATCTTGGTCGGCTTAATATCATCAATTTCAACAATACCCTGATAATCAGCAATCAATCCACCTAATATTTTTATAAGAGTTGTTTTACCACACCCAAAAGGACCCAGAATAGAAACAAATTCACCGTTTTTAATACTTAAATCAATATTATCCAATACTTTAAATTCTCTATACGACTTTGATAAAGACTTAATCCTTATCATTTTTTATTCCAAAAATTCGTTAGTAAAAGCTTTGCTAATATCAATGGATTCAGTCAAAACCTTCTGGTCAATTAATTCTTGCTGCATATTACTCCAGGTATCTAGATCTGAAAAGCCAAGTTTACCACCTTCATTAATTATAGGAATACTAGTTTGTAAATAACCTAACTGTGCTTCCTTATTTAAATTCGGATTAACCTTCATAGTTTCATCTACTGCTTCTGCAAAGTTATTAATTGCATAATTCCATCCTTTGAAACTTGCTTTTACAAATTTTTTAACTACATCTGGATGATTTTTAATCATATCTTCAGTTGTAAACAATGTGTCACCATAAAAATCAACTCCATAATCCCTAAGTCTAATAACGTTAGTATCTTTTCCTTTTATTTTGAGCAAAATAGGATCATTCATTTCATAAACCATTTTTACATCAACTTGATTTGTTAATAATTGTGATACATCAGATATTTGAGGAACTTCAGTTAACTTTGATTTATCAATATTTTGTTTTTTTAAAAAAATACGATAAAAAACTTCATCATTTCCGTAAACCACAGCAACTTTCTTTCCAACAATATCTTTTGGTTCTTTAATATTCTTTTCACTTAGAGAAACAAGAGAAATTGGTGTCTGTCTATAAATAACACCTACTGCCACCACTGGAATTCCCTTACTCCTAGCTAAAATTATTTGGTCAGATCCTACTATCCCAAAATCATCAGCACCAGAAACAACCATTTGTATTGGTGAAATATTCGGACCACCAGGTTCAATATTTACACTCAAATTATTTTCACTATAAAACCCTTTATTATTAGCCACAAAAAAACCTGCAAATTGAGCCTGATTTATCCATTTTAATCTCAAAGAAACATCATTTTTAGTTTCACTCCCCACATGTTTAATTGTTTTAGATCTATATCTGTAGAGAGCTAAAACAATAACTAAAACAAAACAAACAATTACCAAACCAAATAATTTCTTCTTCATAATTGACCTATATTACCATACTAAACAGTAGTTAACAATTGACAATTTTTGATAGAAGATGTAACCTACCATCAAATTATGCCATTAGAAATAATGTTTGGAATAAATGCTTCAGGAAAAGATAGTGTATTTCGCGAATTAAAAAGCAGAAAAAACGAGATTCAATCAACAAGTGAATCTAGACTTCTAATGTATCATCTTGGGTATGTTGATAGTTATTCTTTAGAAAAACCAGTTGACAGAGAAATTTATAAGCAATTAGAAAATACTTCCCAGGAAACAATTATGGAAGTAACAAATAGCTCATATAGAAAAACCCTAGAAGATTTTAGAGACGCAGAGACAGAATATTTTTTATTAGCTCATTTAGTAACGGCTTTAACTATTGATAAAAATCCTGTTTATTTAGAAAAAGATGTTCCTTTTTGGTACCGAGACGTTGGAAGTAAATTTATACAAATTATCTGTGATCCTGAAGAAATTCTTAAAAGAAGATTGTCTGATAAAAAAAACGGTAATAGGGATAGAGGAAATCTAGATAACATAGACGAAATAACACATCACCAAAGTCTATGTGATGAAAAATGGCAAAAACTAACAAATGGATTAGCTACTGACAGATTTATAACCATTACTAATGCAAATTTAGCTACTACTACTGATAGTATCAGAACATTTTTAGGATAAAAGATAAATATGAACCATGAGATAGTTAATCACCTAACAAATAGCGAAATGAATGAAAGAGTCATTTTTGAACCTAAAATTGCCCAAAGAACGGCAAACTTAATTATAAACAGTGGGGCTTATTCAATTAATTTTAAAAAACCTAAAGATGAATGGGTTAAATTACCAGATGGAAGCATCATTCCATGTTATTGTAACTGCCGCTTTATAAACAGCAACCCATCTGCAACAGACGAAATAGGTAAATATATGTCACAAATGATTAGAGAGAAATTACCAGAAACAGAACTAGTGGTTGGTTTAGCAACTGCTGGAATATCTTGGGCGTCAAGAATTGCTTTAGAACAAAAAATACCAATGGCTTATGTTAGATCAAAAAGTAAAGGTTATGGGATGGGAAATTTACTAGAATGTAACCCTCCAAGAAAATTAAAAACTGTAATTATAGATGACGCTTTTTTTTCCGGAGATTCAGTTGGAAGAGCATTAGATGCAGTAAGGAATGAAATAGATGCTGATGTTATTGGTGTTGGAGTCATTACGAATCTCTCTAATCTTAGGGAAAATACATTTTTTAAAAGTCAATTATCTCGGTTTAGTATTCCACTCATCTCACTAACAGATTACTCATTTATATTAAAAAGTTTAGAATACAAAGGAATGATCGATGAAAATCAATTATCACAATTAAAACAATATTACGATAATCCAGATAGTCATCCTTGGGGTTAATTATGAAAATTCTAATTGCAACTACGAACAAAAACAAAGTCAACCGAATAAAAAGACTGATTACTGATAAAAAGATTGAGTTTATATCACTATCAGATTTAGATTACAAAATTGACGAGCCTGAAGAGAATGGTAAAGACGGAGTTGAAAATGCCATCATTAAAGCTAATTATTATTTTGAAAAATTAAAAAATAAAATACCAGTTTTGACTCAAGATGATACATTATTTTTATCTGGAGTCTCTGAAAAAGACAATCCTAAAAAGGATATTAAACTGCCAGTTATTAAAAAATATGGACAATTTACTGATGAATTTGCCTATAAATACTATATAAACCTAGTCAAAAAATATAATAAAGAATATTTAGAAATGGAGTTCCGTTATGGTCACGCAATTTGTGGAAAAAACTTTTTAAAAGGGTCTCCGTCTGTATTGAAAGGAAGATTGTATAGTCAAATAAATAATACAAGAACTCCTGGATATTTTTTAGCCGACCTTATAAAATTAAATAATGATGGGATTTGGAAATACGATTCCGATTTAAACGAAGAAGAATTAATAAAACAAGATTCGGATATTAAAAGATCTATCAACAGTCTATTAGCAGAAATCATAAATCACTAGGTTTTTATTATTGAAAATTTTCAATCCGATCTCAAAAAAATATTCTGACCGATTGTAGTCAATTTTATAAAAAAAATCAGTATAAGATTAATCGCCATCTCTCCATCCAAATTTCGATAGATTTAACAATTCAGCTTCGAACCACTTTATACTTTATGCAATAAGTGTTGCCCTGCATGGTATCCTTCACTTCGTTTCGGAATACCTTAAAATTCTGCGTGATTCAACATCTTTCTTTAAAACTTCAGAAACTAAACGTTTATATGCAAAAGCCTTACCTGAACCGCTTTTCAAATAAAGTTCAAAATCTTCTGCTTCTTTTTCAGTAACAAACGCACCATACCAAACTAATTTCCACGGAATATATGGTTTTGTAGAAAAAACTTTGCCACTATTATGCAACTTTAATCTATTTCTTAGATCCGATGTATAACCGTAATAAAAAGTATGAGATTTTGAACTTAATAGAATATAAGAATAATACACACCTCAGTATAACCATTCTGAAGTTTTAACGAAAGATGGGTTGCCC
>CAYRYK010000011.1:0-3077 GCA_964428535.1 uncultured Gammaproteobacteria bacterium
TCCTTTAATATATCTCCCACAATTGGTGCCGCCACATCACTTCCCTCTCCGCCCCTTTCTACCATTACTGTAATTGAAATCTGCGGGTTATCTGCTGGAGCAAATGCCGTCAACCAGGCGTGAGTATCTTTACTCCCATCACCCACTTCTGCTGTTCCTGTTTTACAAGCAATTTGGGTCTTAAAATTAAACAATGGCCAGGCTGTTCCCCCAGACTTACATGCTTCTTTCATTCCTTCAATCACTGTTTGCCAAGTCGAGTTACTAATTCCTACATTTTTACACTCCGTCTTACTATCTTTCAAAATACTCATTTTACATCTCTCTCCGTGATTAGCTATTGTGTTTGTCATTTGATTGACTTGTATCGGTGTCACATCCAAATCTCCCTGTCCTATGGCAAAATGATAAGTATTTCCCAAATACCAACTCTCACCTTTAGTCTTTTTCTTCCAATCTTCATCTGGAACAATTCCTTCAGTTTCTCCCGATAATTCCACTCCCGTTTTAGCCCCATAACCATAATTTCTGGCCCAATCCCGAATTCTATCCACTCCCAACATTTCACCTAACTTATAAAAGAAAATATCATTTGATCGTTTAATTGCTTTAACTATATCCACCATTCCATCAGAACGCCCACTCCAAGTTTTATAAGTATAATCACCCACTTTCAAAGTTCCAGTGTCTTCTATTAAAGAATCTTTATTAATTACTCCACTCTCCAAACCCGCAGTTGATACCACTATTTTAAATACCGATCCCGGGTGAAATCTGGCCGAAATTGCTCTATTTAATAAAGGCAAATTCGTTTTATCTGCCAAATATTGGTTAATTTTATCGTTGTTTTGATTAACAAAATCATTGGCATCATATGATGGACTAGACACCAAAGCCAAAATTTTTCCTGTATTTGGCTGACTAATAATTACTGTCGCTTTTCTTCCATTTAATAATTTATAAATTTTATCTTGCCAATAAGCGTCTATCGATAAAGTTATCGATGATTTAATTTCCGGTTCTACCCGACCCAATTCTCTGACATAATTTCCCAAAGCATCTACTTCCACTACTCTTTTACCGTTCTTACCCCTTAATTCACAATCCATATAACCTTCAATTCCACCCCGGCCAACTACATCATCACTCCTCAATCTATAACCACATCTGGTATTTTTAGTATCATCATCATTAGCTTGACCCACATATCCAGTAATCATCGACATCGATTCACCATATTCATATTCTCTTTTCACTTCATAAGCCAAATCTTTTCCCTCAAATTTATATCCATCGAAATTTCCCGAGTCTTGATAAATTTTATTACCACCTTCCACTTTAAAATATTGATAAACACTTTTAGCTATAGTTCGGCCTTTTCTATCTAGTAGTTCTGCTCTTGGTGCTGGAATTATACTCTCAAACACTTTATTGTCTCGAGCCACTTCAGAATAATAATCTTTCTGAATTAAACTCAACCGAAACACTGTTACCAACAAAATTAGTAAGCTTAAAATTAAACCAAATTTTAATATCCAATACTTCCATGGATAACCATTTTCTTCTCTCATCTTATCTTAAAGCAACTAATTTTATTTGTTTCAATAAATCAGTTTCTTCCACCACTCTACCACACCCCTTAATTACTGCCATTCCCGGTTCATCAGCCAATACTGTACAAATTTTCGTTTCTGTTTCAATCATTTGAGCCAAGTCTTTCATCTTCGCCCCATTTCCCACCAACACAATTCCTCTTTTTAAAATGTCTTCCATTAACTCCGGTGGTGTTTCATCCAATATTGACTTAACTAATTTCACAATTTTCCCCAATTCCAAACTGGCCGCTTCACGTACTTCTTCTCGAGTCATCTTAATACTTTTTGGTAAACCCGTTTCCAAATCCCTACCTCGAACCAAATTATCATTCTCCACCCCAATTTTTACCTTTTCTGCAGTATTTGGACCAATTAATAGGCCATATTTCATTTTGACATAATTAATAATTGCTCCATCAATTTCCGCTCCCGCTGTTTTGATACCTTTACCAATTACCACTCCACCCATCGAGATTACACTCACTTCAGTTTTTCCACCACCCACATCTACAATCACTACCCCACTCTGTTCATTAATCGGGAAACTCAAACCAATTGCCGCCAAAACCACTTCTTCTACCAAAATCACTTCTCTGGCTCCAGCCGCCATAATAATCGATTTTATTGCCCTTTTCTGTACTTGATTAATAAAACTTGGCACTCCCACAATTACCCGCGGTTTAAATACCTTTGGATATTTCGACGGCACTTCGTAAACCAGTTTAAAATAGTAAGCCATTAAACTTTCCAATCCTTCCATGTCTGTCACCAATCCATTTTTAATTGGACTTATGACTTCAATTTGTCTTGGCTCTCGACTCCACATCAATTTTGCTTTATAGCCGTAAGCTATCGGCCTTTTTGAATAACTCTTTGGTGCCGACAAGCCCGTCCATCGTTTTCTTTTTGGTCTAGCCACCATTGTTGGTTCATCAATTACAATTCCCCTATCTTTTAGGTAAATCATCGTATTAGTGCTCCCCAAATCAATCCCAATATCCCAACTAAATATTCCACTAATGTCAGCAATTTTATTGCCAATTTTTCTTAACCATCTCACTCTAAAATTATATACAATAAACTACTCATGAAAAAGATCAGTTCGACTATCAAATTTTTCTACCTCCTTTTAGTCTTCGTCACTCCCTTTATTTTTACTTTCTTCAATTCCGAACTTTTTGAACTTCCCAAAATGCATTTTGTCTACCTAGCTACTACTATTATAGTTAGTCTTCATCTTATCAATTGGCTCTCCGGCAATACCCGTCTTTATCAAAAAAACATCTTTAATCTTCCGATTTTATTATTTTTAATTTCCCAAATTGTTTGCACTATTACTTCTATCGATATCTATACCTCATTTTATGGTTACGTTTCCCGACTTAATGGTGGTTTACTCTCAATTATTAGTTACTGTCTTCTTTTCTGGTGTTTATTACCCTACCTCGACGATAAATTTAAACAAAAAATTATCGATTTTTC
>CAYRYK010000011.1:3177-4253 GCA_964428535.1 uncultured Gammaproteobacteria bacterium
ATCACCCCTAGTGGCGATATCCGCAAAATTGTTTGGCAAGGTAGCCTAGATCTATTCAAAAAATTTCCTTTACTCGGTACTGGAGTTGAAACCTTTGCTTACTCTTATTATTGGACTAGACCCATTGCTCACAATCTTACTTCCGAATGGGATTTTCTTTATAACAAAGCCCACAATGAATATTTAAATTACTTAGCCACTACTGGTCTTGTCGGTACTATCCCGTATTTTATTTTTATTTTTACTACCCTAATTGTCCTAATCAAAAAAATACTAAATACTAAATACCAAATACTAGATACTGCGGTTTTATGCTCATTTATGAGCATCCTTATTACTAATGCTGCTGGTTTTTCTGTGGTTATTGTTTCTCTTTTCTTTTTTCTTCTCCCCGCTTTATCTTTACCTGAAAATAATTCCCCAACCAAAACGTCAACCAATAAATTTAAAAAATTCCTTATTTTTCCTGTTGCCTGTTTTTCTTTCATTCTTATTTTTAATAATTTTTCCGATTATATGGCTGATATTCTCTTTGCCAAATCCCAGTCAAGCGATGAAAAACAAGACTATTTATCGGCTTATACCTTCGGTCAACAAGCTTTAAACCTATCTTCAGCCAATCCCAATTACATTATTAATCTTGCCGATTCAACGGCAAAAATGGCCTTAATCTCCAAAGACAATCAAACATATATTGACCAAGCCAGCAAACTTGCTGATCAGGCCACTACTATCTCCCCTGCCAACATTAATTTTTGGAAACAACGGGCTCAAATTTACTATTATCTTTCAACTCTTGATAATAAATATTTCTACACTGCCGTGGAATCACTTATTCAGGCTGCCAAATTAGCCCCCACTGATGCCAAAATTTTCTACTCTTTAGGAAAATTTTTAGAAACCGCCTCTATGCCTGATGATGCTGCTTTTTATTATCAAAAAGCTATCAATCTCAAATCCAACTACGATTATGCTTATGCTGCTTTAGGTCAAATTTATTTCAATCAAAAAAAATATGACCAAGCCAAAACTAATTTAGACCAAACTCTTAAGTACGCTCCTACCAACACCGACGC
>CAYRYK010000011.1:4353-11483 GCA_964428535.1 uncultured Gammaproteobacteria bacterium
ATTATTTTCTTCGGTTCATCATCACATTCTGTCGCTATTCTCCAGAAAATTTTGGAAATTAAAGATTTTCAAGTTTCTGCTGTTTTTAGTAAAACCGATAAACCAGTTGGCCGTCGTCAAGAAATTATTCCTAATCCCGTTGCTGCTTTTGCCAAAGACAAGAATTTACCTCTTTTTCAAATCGAAGAATTTACTCCTGAAATCAAGCAACAAATTCGCCAACTTAATCCCGATTTAGCTTTATGTGTCGCCTTTGGCCCACCTTATTTTGATCAAGAGATCATCGATATTCCCAAATATAAAATCGTCAATATTCACCCCTCACCCTTACCTAAATACCGTGGCGCCACTCCTGGTCCTTGGCAAATTATTAATGGTGAAACCAAAAGTGCCGTCAGTTTTTTTCAAATCGATGCTCTTCCTGACCATGGACCTGTTATTTCTCAACTTCCATTCGAAATTTCCCCTACTGAAACAGCCACCAGCTTCTATAACAAAGCTTTTAGTTTAGCTGCCGACAATTTAGAATCTATTCTCAAAAACTACATTTCCCATCCTGACTCCATCCAAATTCAAGATCATTCTCAAAAAACCTATTTTCCCAAATTCGACAAAGACAAAGCTGAAATTAATTGGTCTTGGGATCAAGCCAAAATTGCCCGTTTTGTCCGAGCTCTTAACCCCTGGCCTATCGCCTGGACCTATGTCACCAACCAAAAAGGTCAACAATTAAAAATGAAAATCTTCAGCTTTAATACTGAGCCTGTCGAAGTCCAAATTGAAGGTAAAACTTCTACTTTTTGGTCAGAAATTTCACCCTACTACACCATCAAAAAATCCTAACTTAAGGCATTTTATAACAACAGATATTTTCCATTTTCTTTTTTTCTCAAAATTTTTACATCAAATTTAGTCCTATCTTTAGGTAATTTTAAAAACCAATTTTAAAATTTATTGGAAAAATTCATCATTAATGACATAGCGTTTTTCTGCTAAATAAGGCAATTTTTTAAAATTATTTTTTTATTTTTTATCGAAAATAAAATTTATCAAAATTAAATTATTCCTTAAAACAGGCAATAAAACCACAAAAATTTTTAAAAAATTTCCGAAAATTTACTTCACTCCATTCCATTTTTATCCGTAAAACAGGCATTTCACTTTTTGACAAAGATTTCAAAAATCTCTTTAATTATCATTAAGGAGGTAAAACTATGCCAGTAAAAAAGAAAGCTACTAAAAAAGTCGCCAAGAAAAAAGTTGTTAAGAAAGCTGCTAAAAAAACAGCTAAGAAAAAAGTCGCCAAAAAAACCAAGAAAAAATAAATGATTCTTGGTTTACTCTAAAAAACGGTACTTAATTAAGTGCCGTTTTTTGTTGGTCTTTGGTTTCTTTCTTAAGTCTCTTTAAACACTTAGTGCAAAATTGACCACTGATTTTATCTTCACCCATCACTAAGGTAACTTTTTGAACGTTAGCCTTGTAAGTTCTTGGGGTTCGATTTTGGGCATGGGATCGGATACGACCGATTTTAGTCCCTTTACCACATAAACTGCATGTTCTCATAGTAAGGTATAATATCACAATCATCCTTTTTTTTGGAATATGGAAAGTTTTATTTTTAAAATCATTTCTTTTATCTGTCTAGTCATTGCTATTACTTTTCACGAATTTTGTCACGCTCTAGCTGCTGACCATATGGGTGATCCTACTCCCCGATCTCGCGGTCGTCTTACTTTAAACCCTCTAGCTCACGCTGACCCTATTGGCACTATTGCTTTACCTCTAATCAATATCCTTACTGGTTTTCCCACTATCGGTTGGGCCAAACCTGTTCCTATCGATCCTTTTAACTTTCGTCATCCCAAAAAAGATGAAATTATTGTTTCTTTAGCCGGACCAGCCAGTAATTTACTTTTAGCCATTATCAGTTCTCTTGTTATTCGTTTTATACCTCTTTCTGAAATTTTTATTCTTTTCTTTTATTTACTCACTTTTATCAATATTTCTCTTTTTATTTTCAATCTCATCCCAGTTCCACCACTCGACGGTTCCCATATTCTCCTTAATCTTCTTCCAGAAAAATCACGTATTCAATGGGAAGAAACTTTCGAACGTTATGGTTTTATTTTAATTATAGTTTTAGTCTTTTTTCCCATTGCTCACGGTCAAAGTCTAGTCAGTCTAGTTATTTCCCCTATTATCAGCTTTATTTCTCATCTTCTTTTACCAGGCTTTTAAGGTCTTCCACCATTTTTTTGATGTCTTTACTGTTCATTCCATGAACTGTTGCTCCTTCTTCTAATGTCTCCATTCCAGCTGCCATACAACCAATACAGTGAAATCCATATTCTTCTACTAAAACCTTGGCTAATTTTGGATATTTTTCTACCAAATCACCAATCATTATATCTTTGTTAATTTCCATTGTTTGTTTTTTCATGAGTCAATTATAACCTATATTTTTGAAAGATTTTTCTAATCATGTTACAATCCCCCGTCTTTAGATAACCAAGGCAATCGCGCCAAGGTTCGCACCCTAATACAATAGTTGGAAGGAGAATCTCGACTCATGAACAGACCGCAACACATCGGATGGCAGGGGCAAGTTCTCACCGACACCGGAATAGTTACCGACCAACGAGTTACCGTAACAATCCGTCAATTCCCCAACAAACCAGGTCAAACTTGGTTTAGACTTCCACTCAACGTTGTGGTTGTTACCGGTACCGTCAAAATTGAAGGCAAAATCAAGTGTCTTAATAATCACCTATACAGCGGTAGTATTCAAATTCCTGGAGCCAAGCCAATTAATGAGACTGATAACCTCTTTGAAGTCAAAAACTTTAGCAGCGGTTACTTAACCGACGCCATTGTCTTTGTCAAAAGGGGCAGTGTTGTTCAGATTCATCTCAACGAGTTCCAGGTCAAGCAACCCAAAGGTACCGTACTTCAGTATACTTCGGGAATAATCATTCGCTTCCAACTCTAGTTCATATAACCCCTGGGTGCTTCCACGCACAACAGCTTATAAAAGCACCAGGGGTTTCATTATTTTGAAACCATTTTATAAAAATGTTACAATCCCCAGTCCTGTTATCATCAAAACAATAGCGTTTTGGTTGCACTATAACAACAAGAGAGAGAGGGTATTCACTATGGCCAACATTCCTACCGACACTCGGGTTTGCCAGATCGTCACTCAAAGTGGGCTCAAGACCGGTAATATTTTTTATTACCACCTCAGTCTCAAAAACCAGATCAGTCAATATTGGTTTCGCCTTCCACCTGATATGTCAATTGTCTCCGGCACTATTCGAATCCATGAAGAATTTAACTTCTTTTTAGGGAGGTTCAATAACAGAAATAGGCCAAACATCGAAAGAGTCGAAGGTGAAGACAATACTTATAATGTCAGTAACTTTAGCGGCAGTCTAACTGACGCTATTTTTGACGTTAAGGCAGGAAGTCTACTCCGAATTAATCTCAGTCAATTTGGACTACCTCACCTTCTTTTCGCCGAATTCACTCTCTAAGTTTTCTTCATATTCCCTCTGGTTTGTGCATCATGCACACAGCTTGCAAAAGCAACCAGGGGGAATTCATTTTCTATAAGCCTAAATGAAAAAAATCCAAAAAATGTTAAAATAAACCGATTCCTTAGGTAAAAGGAATTAATCGCACATTTTTAAAGGAGGGACAACTCATGAAAAAGATTGAACCCTCAATCAGAAGATCTATCCAGTTGAAATCTAGTTGGCCAGGTACGGTCAAAGATCAACAAGACTCACTAGCCTTAATCCTAAATGGATTAGGAATAAAATACAAAAGAATTTGTAATAATATTTCTGTTGAAGAACAAGACTATGCTGAACTAAGACGAATTAACCTCGTTGCCCCGGCAATCTACCAAAGACAAAAAATAGAACTAACCAGACCAGTTCTAGCGTACGTTCTAAATCACCAGGCACAACCCGAAGAAAACGAGTTCCTTGATCATCAAAAAGTAATCGACCGATTAGAAGAAACCGGCGTCTTTTATTCTTGTCCACAAGAGAAAGAACTTTTTCTCTATTTTTGGATAGAAAAAAAATCTGTCATCAAATTCCGAAAGCGAAATCTACAACAGTATCAAGATCACCTCGGCGTGTTCTTTCCTTCTGTAAGTAGATTCTAAAATATTAACCCCGGATTGCGTCCTTCGCAGACACAATCTCGGGGTTTTATTTTGAATAAACTATCCTATAACTTGAAATTATCACCCAAAAATGGTACACTTCCCCGTCTTTTTAAAAACCAAAAATACAAGCTTTTTTGGTTCAGAACATTAAAATAATGGATCAGAAAAAGTGTTTGTACTTGACTTGAGTACTAATTTTTATATTTAGTATTCAGCTCGAGTGCAAACACTCAAACTTAATTTAGGAGGGTTTTTGTATGGTATTCAAAGGTAGATACAATCCCGGCACAGAGGCCGAAGCAAAACTAGATGGACAAGAATACGACGTCATATTACCGTTCTTAAAAAACGGTAATGATGGTTACTACGAAGTTATCGACGACAGTTATCGTATCTATGCCAAATCCGGAAACGTCCGGTTGCATCTCCCAGAAAACTGCAAGAAATTCAACAATGGAGGCGATTTTTCCATCACTCTTGCAACGGGAGAAGACATCAGGGTCTACTTCGAAGGAAACGCAACATTTACTTTGACAACCGACTATCTCGACGTCAAAGCCAATGACCTCGATATTGGTATCGACGACCAGCTTATGAACGGAACGACCATTCAAGTATATGCCAGCGACACTGGTTATCCCAATCTCCGAGGAACATTCGACGTTACCCTGTAACTTCACCACCCATCGACCAATAAGAAGGAGTCATCATTATGGAAATCACTCTGGAGGAACTCAAGAAGAAGGCTGATTCAGGTTACACCCTGGTTGAAGTAAAATTCAAACCAGACATCGACTTCTGTGGCACCATCTCTGGCCATGAACTGGCAGAGTGCCTCGATGCCAACAGTAAGGCGACGACACTCTACTCTCTAACCGACAACTCTATGATTATCCTATATGAACGCCGAGAGTTCTTCGAGCGGGAGGTCCATACTCCGATCGGAATCAACCCTCAGTTCTTCTACGACGAAATTTACTGAATTCCTTCAGTTCCTGATCCATTTCATTCCTATCCCTCTGGGTTGTGCATCGTGCACGACAGCTTGCAAAAGCACCAGAGGGACCCATTTTATTGAACTCTGATTTATCATCAAAACTCTCACAATATATCCTATAAATTGAAAATATTAGCAATAAATGCTACACTTCCCCGAAAAAATCAACACCAAACAAAATTCATATGAACCCAGAATTATATTCAGTTGAAGTAGCTCTTTGTGGTCAAAAAATTCCCCTTGATCAGGACACTTCAATCCAAATTATCACCCAATATTCATGTACTCCCATGATTAAAAAAGATGGCACTATTTCGATAAATCAAGATGATTTCTGGATGATAGCTGACAAACTTAGTCAAAAAATAGAAGAGCACAAAATTAATGGAATAAAAACCGATAGCTGTCCTGTCATCAGACGAGTTCGTTCACTAACCTAAACCCATTCTCTCAAAAAAAATCCTCGCAGAAACACCGCAAAACCCATTTTTTATTTCTGACAAAATTTTTCATTATTGCTAGACTTAATTGTCCTATCTAAAGCTACTGCTTTAAGAAGGTGTTTTTTCTAGCTAAACTTCTTAAACGGAGAACTTGTGACTAGTAAGATTCGTTTTGTTAGTCCGGTTTTCCCCACGTTTTTACAGCGTGGAAAAGCCAATATTGAAGCTACTTTAGGTGGGACATTCTTTTACTCACCATTTCCCCTATCATCGGTAAAGTTTTTTTATTCTTTTCTCCCTCTAATTTGATTTCTTCCATAAATTTCTTCTCAAAATAAACCGGATTTTCCAAAAATTCAAACAAAAATTCCGAAATTTCTCCATTTTTTTCTCGTATCCAACCCAATTTCTTTTTCTTAATCAGTTCAATATTTCCATCCTCTTGTCCGCCAATATGGGTCATAGCCACAAACGGTTTACCTACTGCCACCACATCAAACAAAAAATTTGGGCCAGCCTTTCCAAACACAATATCACAAGCCGACAATACTTCCGCCATATTATCAATCCACCCCATATTTACAATTTTTACCATTCCATCTTTTCGAATCCTCTCAAATATCTTTTTATATTGTTCTACTAAATTAAAACCTAACTTATCCACTCCAGTATTAATTATTAAACCTACCTTTTTGTCTACCATCATTAATGATGGTAATATTCTAGTCAAAGAATTTGTCCCCAAACTTCCACCACCCAAAAAAATTACCGGTCTGTCATCATCAAAACCTAATTTTTCCCTTGACTCAATATAATCATAATCCTTAAACATTTCTTGTCTCGTCCACCAACCAGTAATTACCATTTTATCCTTATCTAAGCCATATTTTAAACCTTCATTAAATGCTACTCTGTCGTAAACCAAATGCAAATCAGCGTCTTTTATAAAAGAAGTTGGGTTAATTGTCCACGGATCAGCCACTACTGTCCATAAACCAAATTTCTTGTTTTCTTTTTTTCTCCATCTAGCCAAAGAATGGGTGTGAAAAAAATAAGTCGAAATTACCAAATCAGGGTTAATCTCCTCTACTTCTTTTTTTAATCTTGGCAAATTAAGTACCGAAGCTTCCTCAAGTAACTCTATTCCTACTCTTTTTTTTGATAACATATGTGCCATTCTGTTTGATTGGGGCATATATCTGTATTCAAAAACATACAAATCTCCCACCAAACCAGTCGTTGCTTTTATCTCTCTGTAAACCACCTTATAATCATCCACTTTTTCTCTGGTTTTTAGATATCCATAAATCGCCTTAGCAATTGACCTATGCCCCCATGGCATATCATCAGTCAATACCAACACTGTCTTCTTCTGTTTCATATACTTCGTTTATTTTACCTCAAAACCCTAAAGTTATTGTTATAATAAGCCTATGCCTGAGTAGCTCAGTGGTAGAGCAGCTGTTTTGTAAACAGCAGGTCGTCAGTCCAAATCTGACCTCAGGCTCAT
>CAYRYK010000011.1:11583-14634 GCA_964428535.1 uncultured Gammaproteobacteria bacterium
GAGCAGCTGTTTTGTAAACAGCAGGTCGTCAGTCCAAATCTGACCTCAGGCTCATTTTTCATTAAAACTTTGATACAATATCAAAGTATCAATGCCCGGATAGCTCAGTTGGTAGAGCATCCCCTTGGTAAGGGGAAGGTCAAGAATTCGAGTTTCTTTCCGGGCTCAAAATTGAATTAAAAATTTAAAGTATAAAAAGAGAATTTAAACTTTCAACTTTTTACTTTATACTTTTAACTCATTTGGAGGGTTGGCCGAGTGGTTTATGGCGCCAGTTTTGAAAACTGGTGGGCGAAAGTCCGCATGGGTTCGAATCCTATACCCTCCGCTTAATTTCATCAGATTCCTATTTTCCCTTTGACTTAATCAATAAATTAAACTAAAATTCGGCCGTTGTAGTTTTTTGGACTTTGACAAATTGAAAGGAGAGATTAGACATGGATTGCCACGACTTGCTACAAATGAGGAGTCTATACATCGGGCGGGTTCTTTTCTTCCGAAGCAAAGTCACCCAATGTCTTCGTCTCGGGAAAATTACTTATATCGGAAACACAGCAAATAATGACCTGCTGTTTAAGCTTCCAGTTATTGTCGAGATCGATCACGACCAACATACTAAGCAATCCGGAACTTCAATCCGTATAAAAACCAAGGACACCACCACTCAAGAGCTCGGTCATTTAACCGTTATTAGCTCACTAATAAGTACCAAGCACCAACAAGCGATTGTCGTCATAGTTCCACTAGAAAAAATTACTCCTAATGAAATGGAAATAATATCAAAACTGCTTTGATATTTCTTCTATTCCATTATCGCCATCAAGGCCAGCAAAACATTTCGCAAATTTGCTGGCCTTTTTCTTTTACTTTTTCTTATATTAAATAAATATTCATCTTCAATCATAAAATATATCTTATAATATTGACTAACTCCTCAATTTTTAGTATAATTAAAATTTATAAGATATAAAAATGCGCTTTGCCGTATTTCAAACAATTATCTTATTACGTATATAAATCTTGTTCTTTAAAAAATCTTCAAAGATTATTAATAAGGAGGAACTTTCTCGATGGCAAACACCAGAAGTTACCGCAGGATCTGGGCAACCCCAGCTACCAGAGCAATACTTCAAACATATGGTGTCTCCATCACCTACGCCGGTGGTGGTGAATCCATGATCGAATATCCAATCGGGTATTCGATAGTCACCCCAGAAGGACATGATAAAAAGCATGTCTTTTTAATCACCGACCAAACCGGCAAAACGATTGCCGATGGCATCTGGGATGTCGAGAAAAACGCCTTCGTCTTGACCGTCAACGATGGTCAAATGGCAGGCTAGACTACCTACCTCCCCGCAAGATTTATACCAACTCAAAAGCGCCGAACAGTGAATGATTCAAGATTGTGGCTAAACCCACATCCATCATTCACTTACTAGGCGCTTTAACTTTTTCTTTTACTTTTTTCTATCATCTCCACTGACTTTTCTAGCGACTCCGCACTCACCACTTCCCCATCGTTCACAAAATAAATTTCATCCGCTTTTTTAATTGTATTTAATCTATGAGCAATAATTACTTTAGTTGTTTCGGCTGGTAATTTATCAATAATTTTTTGTAACAAACTTTCAGTTACCGTATCAATATTAGCGGTGGCCTCATCCATCACCAACAATTTTGGTCGTCGCAAAATTGCTCTCATAAACGAAATCAATTGCTTTTGTCCTAAACTAATTATTTCTGTATCTGGGGTAATTTCTGTATCCAATCCGTTTTCAAATCTTTCCACCAAATCTTCTAAACCATCTTCCTTCAATTCTTTCTTTAATTTTTTCTTGTCATAAAACTCATAATTCGGATTACCATAAACAATATTCTCACCCACACTTCCAGTAAAAATAAATTGTTCTTGCAAAATAAACCCAATTTGTTCCGACAATTCCTTACCGGTATAACTTCTAATATCTTTGCCTTCAAAATAAATTTGCCCTGAATCTGGATCGTACAATCGGCACATCAATGCTGCCATAGTACTTTTTCCCCCACCAGTCGGACCCACCATGGCATAAGTTTTTCCCTTTTTAAAATCCAAATTTACTTTATCCAAAATTATTTTTTCGCCATCATAAGAAAATTTCACTTTATCAAACACCAATACATCATCCTCTTTTGTTTTTAAACTATTACTAGTTTCAACTATTTCCAAATCAGTTTTTAAATCCAAAATTTCTGAAATTCTTACCCAACCAGCAAAAGCCATTTGTGTATTCGACCACACCTGAGCCATCTGTCTTAACGGTGCATAAAATTTATCAGTATAAGCCAAAAAAGCAATTAATAAACCCACTGTAATTTGACCTTTAACAATCATTTCTATTCCCATTATTAACACCAAGGTTAAACCCGCATTCCAAGCCAAATCATAAATTGGACTGCTAATATTATTGGTCATCCCCGATTTTACCGACATAGCAAAATTATTTTCATTGGCTTTCTTAAAATTTTCTCTAAAAAAATCTCGTCGGTTAAACAGCACAATCACTTTAAAATAACTCAAGCTTTCCTGAATTTCTGCCGACAAGTTTCCCAAAGACTGCAAGCTCATTCGGCTCCGTTTACTCATATAAGATGACAAAACATAGGTTATTCCCACTAAACCAACCACTGGCAGCATCATCCAAAAAGATAATCGCAAATTGGTATAAAAGACAAAAATTCCAATTCCCAACAAAGTAAATGCCTGACCCATAAATTGGTTTAATGATTGTGAAAAAAACTGATTTAATTTATCTGTATCACTATTAATTCTCGAAATTAAATCACCCAATTTATTTTGATTGAAAAACGACAATGGTAAACTTTGAATTTTTTCAAACACTCGACTCCTCAATCGATACAAAATATTCTGCCCCACTCTTCCCATCAACACCGTTTGAAAATAATTACTCACCGCCACCACTATATAAAGGCCAGCTAACACCCAACCAAAACCGGCTAATTCTGGCCAATTTTTATCAATAATAAATTTATCTATTGCCCGACCTACTA
>CAYRYK010000011.1:14734-17068 GCA_964428535.1 uncultured Gammaproteobacteria bacterium
GCTAATTCTGGCCAATTTTTATCAATAATAAATTTATCTATTGCCCGACCTACTATTAATGGTGTTGCCACATTCGCCGCCGAATTTATTAATACCACCACTATTGCCCAAACTAATCGCCATCTATCCCCTTTTAAAAATTCCCCAAACCGACTAACAGTTTTACCTACTTTTAGGTTTAATTTACTATTAGTATCAAAATTTTTTAAACAATAATCTTTCATTCGGTCGACATTTGTAAACTATATAACTGTTGATATTCTGGCGATTTTTTTAGTAACTCTTTATGAGTTCCTTTAGCCAACACTTCCCCGTCCATAATTAAAATAATCTGGTCAAAATCTTCCACCGAGGCAATTTGTTGAGTAATTAGCACCTGAGTAATATTGCCATAATTCTTTTTTAGTCTGGCAAAAATATCTTTTTCGGTTGATCGATCCACTCTGGCCGTAAAATCATCCAACAATAAAATTTTTGGGTTCACTGCCAAAGCTCTGGCTAAGGTTAACCGCTGTTTTTGCCCACCCGACAAATTCGATCCCCTTTCTGTAATTTTTGTTTCCAAACCATCCGGTAATGTTTTAATAAAATCATCCAAAGCCGCCGTTTCAATCGCTTTTTTCAAATTAGTTTCATCTTCTTTATTCTGAAAATTAATATTCTCTTTAATCGTCAAATTAAACAATGAACTATCCTGAAATACCAATCCCAACTGACCCGACAAACATTTTTGACAATATTTTTTAACCGGCACTCCATCTATCAAAATTTCTCCACTATTTGGTTTCATTAATCCCGACATCAAATAAAATATTTGGGTTTTTCCAGCTGCCGTTGGTCCTAAAATTGCCGTCTTCGATCCCGGCTTAATTTCAAAAGACACTTCTTTCAATACTTGCTTTTGACCAAAACTTAATGACACATTTTTAAATTCTATCTTTCCTTTTATCTCTTTATCAATATCCCCAAAATCATCTTTACCTTCAAAATTCAGCACTTCTTCAATTCTTTGATAAGATGTCATCGCTCGGGCAATCATGTTACTGATAAATCCCAACATAATCATTGGGAAAATCAACATCGACACATAAGTATTAAATGCCGTCAAATCTCCCACCGTAAATTCTCCTGCCAAAATTAATTTTCCCCCTACTAATAAAATTAAAATCACTGTCGAATTAGCCAGTAATCCAATTGTTGGAATCAAACCAGAAAATAATTTCATAATTGATAATCCCAAATCTTTGGCTTGACTATTTTGGTCATTAAATTTATCAATTTCCTTATTCTGACTATTAATAATTCTTACCAAAGCCGCCGCCACGATACTTTCTTTAATTACCTTATTTAATCTATCCAAAACCGCTTGAGCTCGTTTAAAAAAGCTTCTAATATGACCAAACAAATTAAAAAATACTAATCCCACAATTGGCACAATTGCTAACACCATTAATCCTAACTTCACATTAATTCTCAGCAACATTACTGCCGAACCTACCACTAATACTGCCGAAGAAAAAATTTGTACCAAACCCATCGTCATTGCCTGTTTGATATTGTCCACATCACTGGTCATTATGGTTAATAATTTTTCTGGAGTCATTTTGTTTACAAACCCAAAATCCTGATCTGATATTTTATTTACCAATCTTTCTCGCATATTTTTAGCTACCGTTTCCGCCAAAAAAGTCTGCAAAAAACTTTGCCCCACCGCAAAAATAAAAATCACTAGGGATGCACCGGCCATTTCATATATAATTTTTGATATCTCAAAATTTTGCCCACTAAAAGAGTCAATCGCTCCTGACGTGATTTTTGGCAACCACAAATTCAAACCATTATTTATTAAAGCCACCAAAAGTAACAGGCCCAACATCCCCAAATATGGTCTTACCTCTTTAAAAATTCCTTTATTTCCTTTCTTCATATAAGGTTAACTCGTTAGTATAGTCGATTTAAAATTAAACTTCCATTTATAAAATTGTTAATATTAACTATGTCATCTGTCCGACAAAAAATCTACATTCTACTACTTATAGTTCTCGTTGCTTGCACCGGCTTAATTATTACCAAATCTATTTCCGATCAAAGTCATATTTATATCGCCCCAGAAACTCAAACTTTTGTCGTTCCCAATGTTACCCCTGGTCAAACCAATATTATCGACTGGAATACCGCCGATAAACTTATGTCCGACTGTCAGATTAAGGTTATTTTTCAAAAAAGTAATTTAGAAGTTACTCTCCGTGACCGCCAAGATCAAATATACCAAACCACTGAACCAAAATTAAATGCTATTTTTGATCTAGTCAAAAAATACCAAGGTCCTTGTGA
>CAYRYK010000011.1:17168-18791 GCA_964428535.1 uncultured Gammaproteobacteria bacterium
AATGCTAAAATAAATTATCTCAAGTGCCACTACCCTATTAATAATTCATTGGAGGTTTTTATGAACACCAGAATTAATGGAGTCAATTTAATCATTTCTCTCAGAATTAGGCGAATGATTCAAACCAAATTCGTCGACAAGCTCGATCAACTTCTTCCTCAATTTAATAATGAACTCAAAACTGCTTCCCTTCATATTCAAAAGGATAAGAAGTACAAAAATTACACTGCCAAGTTTGACATGAGTCTTCCTGGTCTCAAAAATCCTATTCATGCCGAAACCTGTCATACTGATTTGACTGCCGCCATAGTTGATCTACGCGAAGCTGTCGAACGCCAGATTAAAAAATACAAGCACGCCGACTAATCAATTGTCATTTGGCCTAAATTAGTTTAAAATACCACTCATGTCTAAATCTAAAAAAACACCAAGAATTTTGATCGCCTTAGTTTGCGCTGAGTGCGGTGCTCAAAATTATTTAACCGAGAAAAATAAAACTAATACTCCTGACAAACTAAAATTTGTCAAATACTGTAAATGGTGCAAAAAGCGAACCGAACACAAGGAATCCGCCAAACTCAAATAATTCGGAGTTTAGAAAGTATTTACATCTCTCCTCTTGAGGGTTGTAATTTGGCCTGCAAATATTGCTACACTCATAAAACCACTGATGTTTTATCCAATCAGCAAATTTTAGACTTTGTCGACCAATATAAAGTTTTTTTAGAAAAAAATTTTGAAGATGCTATTTTTTCGTGCTTTCAACACGTCAGTGCTGACGCAAAGAAAAAATATGTATCGAAAAATTTAATAAAAAAACCAAAATTAAAATCCATTATTCTTTGTGGTGGTGAGGTTTTTTTACTTCCCGATTTCCCTAATATTGTCAATACTTTGATCGATAAAGATATATTTGTCACCATAATTACCAACGGTACTATCGATCGCCTCCAAGAAATAAAAAAGCCCGATAATTGCCAGATTTTAGTTTCTTTAGATGGTCCAAAAGATATTCATGACCAAAACCGCGGTTCCGGTAACTTTGACAAATCTATTAAATATATCAAACATGCTCAAGAACTAGGTTTTCCCGTCGGTATTATGTTTTTAGTCACTAAAGATTCTTATCAATACAAAGATTCTTTTTCTAACTACTTATCTAAAGAGCTAAATACTAATTCGCTAAATATTACTTACCTTACCGACCGCAAAATGTCTTTAACCAACGACCAATGCCTCGACATTAAACTCCACTACCCTACTTTCCCCAACAAAAATTTTGGCTGTTATCAACTTAGTCTTCAATCCAACGGAAATATTACTGGCTGTTGCGAATCATCCATTTCTTTAGGTAAAATCACCGACAATCCTCAAATTTACATTTCCAAATTTATCAACTCTCTTTCTAAATGTTTTTTCTGCCACGTTTTTTCTGAAAAACTGAAAACTGACAGACTGACAGACTACTGTGGCGGCTGCTGCGATCAAAATTATCTTTGTGGTTATCCGCAAGAATTCCATCAAAACTCTTGTCAGGATATAATTAAAATGTTTAATAAAACTCAATAATTTATTTGCGCAGATAATATTTTTGCAGGGCGCCGCCTCTGAGTGGATATTACG
>CAYRYK010000012.1:0-17831 GCA_964428535.1 uncultured Gammaproteobacteria bacterium
TCTCGAGCTGTTTCAGTCACAAATTTCATCATTTTCTTTGCCCAAGCAATTCCTTCTTCTGAGTCATATTTCACCCCCAATTTAAATAAAGCATCGGCAAAACCCATCACTCCCAAACCAATTCTTCTAGTATTACTTACCATCTCTCGAATTTTTTGGACTGGAAATTCATTTACTTCCACCACATTATCCAAAAAATGTACCCCGGTAAAAATTATTCTTCTCAACTCCTCCCAATCAATATCTCTACTAACAGTAGAGTCATTTCCCCCGCCATTTTCAAGGGAGGGGGTTAGGGGGTGGGTTTCAACCACCAATTTAGATAAATTAATTGACCCCAAGTTACAGGCATCATAAGGTAATAATGGTTGCTCACCACAAGGATTAGTAGCTTCAATTCGGCCCACTGATGGAATCGGGTTTGAACTAGCAGCATTCATCCTGTCGATGAATACCAAACCTGGATCACCATATTGCCAAGCCAATCTAGTTACTAAATTAAATACTTTAGCCGCATTTAACTTCATCGTCACTTGATTAGTTCTTGGGTTAATCAATTCATAACCCTCTCCTTCATTAGTTGCCTTAGCCCATTCATAAAGTTTTCTAATTCCTGCCTCAATTTCTCTCAATCTAGCATCTACATCTCTATTAGCCTCAGCCGTTTTAATTTCGTCCACAATATCTTCTGGAATCGATTGGTCAGCCAAAAACTTTCTATCACTTTCCAATTTGGCCATGAAAGCATCAGTCACTGCCAAAGAAATATTAAAATTAGTCAAACTCCATTCATCTAGTTTTACCACTGCAAAGCGCAACACATCTGGATGATCAATTGAGAGCATTCCCATATTAGCTCCTCGTCGAACTCCGCCTTGTTTAATTTGAGCTGTCACATCGTTGTAGGCTTGCATAAAACTCACCGGACCAACAGTTGTCCCTCCACTGGTTTTAATATAATCACCACTTGGTCTTAATCTTGAAAAAGAAAACCCAGTTCCGCCACCACTTTTGTGAATCATGGCCATGTTCGACATGGTTTCCAAAATTGATTCCATCGAATCATCAATTGGCAACACAAAACAAGCCGACAACTGTTGATGAGGTTTTCCCGCATTAATCAAACATGGAGTATTTGGCAAAAATTTTTGTTCTGCCATCACGTTGTAAAATTCTTTTGCCGCATTTTCTACATCCAATTCCGTTTTTCCAAAAACCAAATCACCTTTAGCCACGTTACTCGACACCCTCCAAAAAATATCTTTCACTTTTTCATAAGCTTTTCCATCTTCGGTTTTTCTAGAATATCTTGTTTCAGCAATATACTTGGCATTATCCGACAATTGCGGTTCCATCAATTCCTGATTATTAATATTTTGGCGAATATCTGTATCTGTCATTTTTCCTTAAAGTCAACTAATAATTTTTTAAATTCCTCAATAGAATTTAGGTCCAAATAAACTGAAGCAAATCGGATATAAGCCATCGGGTCAATCCCTTTTAATTTTTCCATCAACATTTTTCCAATTTCTCGTGATGGAATTTCAATATCGTCCCAATTTAATAATTTCATTTCAATTTCATCAATTATTTTTTCCCTTTCTTCTTCGGTCATCCGCCAGCAAGCCTTTTCCAGACACCTCTCCAATTTATTTCTCGAATAATCTTCTACTTTTCCCGACTTTTTAATCACTTTTAAGCTGATATTTTCCACCCTTTCATAAGTGGTAAAACGTTTTTTACATTTGACACATTCTCGTCGCCGTCGAGTCGCCTTTCCATCTTCTGCTTCACGACTCTCCAACACATTACTTTCATCAAAACCGCAATATGGACAAATCATATATTTTCGTCTAAGTTTTCAGCTTATTTTAAACTTTTAAAAAACCACCATTGCTAGTGTGTACGCAAGATAATACACGCTACCCTTAGACACCAACAATATCACAAACCATATCAATTTTTTTTCACGCGTCAATTCCGCGGTGAAAGACTAATTTAAACGGTAAATATGCTAAAATAAAAACGGTAATAGTTTCTCGATCGAGAGACAAATCAAGGAAGGAAGATGCTCTTTGAAAAAGACAGTGAGGATCTTGGTAATTCTACTGACCGTGTTGGCCATTTGCGGCACAACACCGACACTCGCTAAAGCTGACCTCCAGAACCAATGTGGCACCGACTACTGCGTCGTTACCCCCACACCATGTGACCAAGGCGGCGGAACATTGTTGGACCAAAACTACGTGCTTATAATCCCATACTACCTGGGGATCAAAGATCCGGGAAGTGTCTACATCTACTACAAGGACGATCTGCAATCACTCACCTATCACGGCCAAGTAGATAACAAAAGTGATGGCGACTATGTCTATGGTATTTCGACCAAATGGGCATACATGCACCACGGTTGGGACGAAGCCAGCAACTGGGAAGCCTACTTTGAAACACCTCTCCCCCCTCAATAAGTCTGCCCTTACTTGGGGTTACAACAACATTAATTGTTTTGTAACCCCGATTCCATTAATATTAAATTATGAAATTAAACATAAAAAAAATAATTATCACTATTGTTATAAGTATTATTATTCTTCCAATAATTATTTTTTTCTTAATTGAAGAAAAACCCCACCAATATTTCGATCCCCAAAACTCTAACAATATCTACACTATTACTGCCGACAATAATTACTTTTATGTTGGTTTCAATTCAAATGGTGTAGACAACCAAAAAAGTATCAAAAGCATTATTTCCTCAGCTCCGATAGACCTACATCAATTTCTGGGTAAAAAAGTTAAACTCAATGGCAAATTCATTAATACTACTTTTAATAAAGTTCTCTGTCCAAAAGAAAACTGTCAAAACCGTAGCCGACCACTCCAAGCTCTCGAAATAACCGACATCTCTCTGGCAGAATAATTTTAATTCCCTACCAACTTCCACACTGCATAACCAAAACACCCCACCGCAAAAACAAACCAAATCATCTCTACTATTTTATTAATTTTATTTCTCACCTTTTTTACTTTATTCTTCCCAACCATATTCTTATTTGTCTTTGAATATATACCAAAGATACCAATAATAGTAATAAATAAACCAATTTTTCCTCTTTAACTACACAAATCCCATTATTAACTGGACCCTCATAAACAGCATCATTCTCTGCTCCCAACACTTGTCCTCTTTCTAAAACTATTTTTCTTTTTACCCAAAAACTAGTCTCCGCTACATTTGAGCTAACCTGATTATTATTTTCATCCAATCCTACAATCCAAGTTTTAGTGGTATATTTCCCCCCAGCTTCACTCATTACCAAACCAAAAGCCATTTTCCCTACCTTATTAATCTCAATATCCCCCAAATAAAGACTATTCTCTGACCATAATTTTCCTTGTTCATCAAAAACCTGATGAATCAAAACCGCCTCTTTCATTTTTCCCTCTCCTACATTTTTTATGTCAATCAAAAAAGTCACTGTGTCATTAGGTAATACATAATCGTTAACATTATTTTTTGCTTCCACCACTATTTTCGTTTGGCGGTCAGACGAATTATTGTTAACTTCCTCGTTTTGAGATTTTGTTTCTATTGGATACCAAATTACGATTGCCCAAACACTTTGATTATTATTTAAATCCGATTCAGTCAAATTCGTTTCTATTGTCGCCGACACTTCTACCTTTGTCCCAGTTTCTTCAGTCAAATTATTTATTTTTGTCACTAAATTAAACCCTCCACTATTCTTCGCCGTTAAATTAGTCAATTTCCACTTTAAAATATTCCCCTCCCGAACCATTTGTAACCCACTATCATCACTTACATATACTAAATCACTGGGTAAATTAATTTTTACTTCCGCCTCATCAGCTGTCTCATATCCCAAATTACTATAATTAACTCGATAAACCACTTCATCACCCTTTTGACCACCATCTTTATTAGCCGTCAAGTTTACTGCCAAATCCGGATAAGCAAAAATAACGTCCCCTTTCCAATTTCCCAAAATATTTATTATTCCCCAGAACCAATCACTTCCATGAATATTTACATTTATCAAATTCGTTAAGTTAGCTATTGCGGTCGCCGACCCACTTTGAATTGTTCCGCTACCAGAGTTAGTTATTTGATTGCCTCCCGAATCTGCTGTTACTAACACCGAATTAGTCACCTCAGCCAAATTATTATTCATTAATAAACTGTTGCCACTTTGACAATTTAAACAGCCATTTTCATTCAACACAAATAAAAGTTGATTGCTGTTAATTTCCTCCACTGATCCCGGGTAGCTCCAATTATAAATCTTGCCGCTACTTTCACCCAATACATTTAACTGTAGCCACATCTGACTATTTAACTCTGCATTTAAATTTACTACCGACAAATCACTACTATAAGTAGTTGCTGTCCCTGTCTCTATATCCGTTTGATTCACATTTACTGTCGTATTGTTACCACTATTTGATTCGGCCACTACTGTATTATTTAATACCGCCGAATTATTATTAATCGAAACGCTACTGTTATTACCATAAGTATTCCCCCCGCTTTGAAATTTTTCTGGACTCGGCAAAACAATATTACCCAAATTCTCTCCCAATACATTTACCACCCCAATAAAAAACTGACTCCCAGTCAAATTGGTATTTACCAAATTAATTACATTCGCCACTGCTACCGCTTCCCCTGTTATTACCAACACTTCATCCCCTCCGACTACTGTGTTTCCTCCAGTTACAGCCGACACTGTCACTACATTATTTAATTTAGCCAAATTATTATTACTAATAATCACCATTTTTTTATTACTCGACCCTGTTTCAATCACTGTCACTCCATTTCCACTAATTAATTTCAGCCACATTTGATTTAAATCCAAATCCGCCCAACCCTCATCAAAATTATTCACCAAATAAATTCCCAAATTCGTTCCCACCACATTAGTATTTATTAAATTAATTACATTGGCATAAGCCGTCGCTCCACCAGTATTGATAGTCACATTAGCAGTATTAGTTACTCCATTATTTTCTCCTGTTGCCGCTGCCAAATTGTTTTCTGTCTTTACTTCAGCTTGATTATTATTAATAATTATTTCCGTTTCTGTTTCTCCCACCTCCGCCATCGTTGTCGCCACTTCCAAAGTATTTGTATTTACCTGATTCTGATTGATTATTACCGCCGTTGCCTCACCTGTATTTATATTAATATTTGCATTATTATCGTTAATACTTTGATTTTCCCCAGTCGTTGCTGCCGCACTATTTCCTACCTCCAAAGTTGCCTCATTATTATTTTGATTACTGCAGTTTATTTCTATCTGACAACCATCAATTGTTCCTTCTGTTACCGCTAAACTATTATTAACGTCATTATTTGATTCCACTTCCGCCACTGCTTCACTTGTAGTAACTGATTGCTCCGCTGCCACCGTCTCAGTAATTTCCTCGGCCAAAATTGACGGACATAAATACCCCCACAGCAGAAAAGTCACCCCCAAAACCCAAAATATTCTCTTGTTAATAATTTAATTCAAAATTTTATTTTCTCTCCTCCACCGAAAGTTTCCTTTCGGTGGATTTGAGAAACAGACACCTGGTTATTTTTACCAACTAATTGGTTTTATATTCACCAAAGTTCGACTGGATACGTTTGATCCGGCATTTCCGGTTACAATCGTGCTTCCTCCGATCAAATTCAAAGCTCCAGCAGCCACACCAACAGATTTTGTTACTGTAGTTACATTAGCTTGTTGATTAGTTCCTGAATCGGCATCAGCTCCAGTTATTCCTTTAACCTCAACTGTATTAATCTTAGTTGGAGTTTTCATACAACCATAACAATAACTAGTTGTACAACCGCAAGCATCAGCATTAGCCATCGTCAACGAAGTGGCATTTGCATAAGCATTCCCTGTCACAATAGTTTGACGATTCAAACCACTGGCTGACAAAGCTATCACTTCTACTGACTTCGTTACTTCAGTCTGATTTGCTTGTACATTGCCTCCTGTGTTTGCTGTTGCCACTGTCTGCGTATCAATTTTTACAGTATTGATTTCCGGCATCTGAAAACCAGGCATTTGTGCCATAGCTGGAACAGCAAAAGCTAACAAAGCCAAAGTTGTTCCACCCAAAACCATAATCTTTTTTAACATTATTCCTCACCTCCTCAAACTAAATTAATAATTTTGGGGCGCGAAAAAATCTCTCAGTAAAAACCACGGTAAAAAAGAAGACTCAATCCCCCTGCAAATTAATGCCATTTTTTCCTCAAACCAACTACACATTACAAACCTAAAGTAAATACACACAACACCAATATCTAACATTATAAAAAAATTTTGTCAATTTTTATTCCCAAGCTAAATTTCATTTATTTTTAAGCAATATCCACCAAAAACCATCTATATTTTTAAAAAACCATTTACTCCCAGTTCAACCTACAAACTGCTATAATACTTCCATGAAAAAAATCATTAATTTTTTAAAAGAAGTCGCCGTTGAGTTCAAAAATATCACTTGGCCCAAAAAGGATACTTTAATTCAGCTCACAGTTGTGGTAATATCTATCTCGATTATCATTTCCCTTATTTTAGGTGGTTTTGATTATCTATTTACCAATTCAATTGGCCTAATTGGCAACTTAAAAAATCAAAGTTCTACTGAACAACAGATTCAATCAGCTGAACCTACGATTAATCCCCTTCCGACAGTCGCTTCTACCGCCGGAACCAAAAAATAACTATGCCAAAAACATCTACAAAAACTACTCAAAAAGAGTTTCTTTTCAAACTCTCTTCTCGTGAACCCAGTTTCGATGCTGCCTGGTATGTCATCAACACCTATTCTGGTCACGAATACAAAGTTATAGAAGCTCTCAAAACCCGTATCAAAACCATGGGTCTCGAAGATCAAATCTTTCAAGCTATCGTCCCTATCCAAAGCAAAATGGTTATTCGACGTGGTCAAAAAGTTAAATCTCAAGAAAAAACCTTCCCTGGTTATGTTTTAGTTCAAATGTCTCTCAGCGACGATTCTTGGATTACTGTTCGCACTACCCAAGGTGTCACTGGCTTCATTGGTGTCGAAAACAAACCACAAGCTATTCCTCAAAGTGAAGTTGATAAAATTCTCAATCACACTGAAGAAGAAAAACCCAAATACGAAACTCCATTTTCTACTGGCGACATCGTCAAAATTACTAGCGGTCCATTTGCTGACTTCATTGGTACTATTGATAGTATTGACCAGGAAAAAGGTAAAATCAGAGTTCTTGTTTCCTTCTTTGAACGCGAAACTCCAGTCGAACTCGATTTCTTACAGGTTACAAAAGAGCTCTAAGCTTTTTACTTTATAACTTTATACTTTCAACTAATTTATGGCTAAAAAAATTAAAGCAATCGTTAAAATCGCTATCCAAGCCGGAAGTGCTAATCCAGCCCCTCCAGTTGGTACTGCTCTTGGTCCTCATGGTATCAAAATCATGGATTTCTGTAATGAATTCAATGAAAAAACCAAAGATCAACGAGGTTCTGTTATTCCAGCTATCGTCACTATTTTTGAAGATCGTTCCTTTGAATTTGTTCTCAAGAAACCTCCAGTTTCTGACATGATCAAAAAAATGACCGGTATTTCTAAAGGTACTGGTACTGCTGGCAAAGAAAAAGTCGGCAAATTAACTATGGCTCAAGTTGAGCAAATTGCTCAAGCCAAAATGCCAGATTTAAATACCAAAGATTTAGAAGCTGCCAAACGAAGTGTTATGGGCACTGCCAAATCTATGGGTGTTGAAATCGTTGAAAAATAAACCCACCCTACCCTCCCTTAAAAATGGAGGCTTAAAAAAGTTGCCCTTTTTAAGGGAAATGTCACAAAGTGACAAAGGGTTTTAAAAAAATTTATTAAAAATTAAAAATTTATATAATTATGAGCAAAACCTCACAAGAAAATAAAGCTAAAAAAGCTAAAACAGACAGTGTGGAAGTGTTGAGCGAAGTCGAAACACAAAAGGCCGTAACTGAAGATACTGTAGCTGAAGAAACCGCTACTGAAACTGAAGAAACCGCTGAATCCCACAAAGTTAAAATCGCTAAAGTTCGTGGCAAAAAATATCAAACTGCCAAGAAAAAAGTTGATGTTAACAAATATTATTCCTTAAAAGAAGCTATTTCTTTAGTTAAAGACACTTCTTTTTCCAAATTTGAAGGAAAAATTGAAGCTCATGTCACCACTTACGATGTTGGTAATGTCGGCGAAATTACTTTCCCCCATTTAGAAACTGCCAGCAAAAAAATTGTTGTTCTTAACGACACTATTTTGGCTGAAATTAAAAACGGTCAAGTAAATTTTGACATTCTTATTGCTACTCCAGCCACCATGCCAAAATTATTACCTTTTGCTCGCGTTTTAGGTCCAAAAGGTTTAATGCCAAATCCCAAAAATGGTACCTTAACCGATGATCCGGAAACTTCTGTCAAACGTTTATCAGTCGCTAAGACTATCGTCAAAACTGAGAAAAAAGCTCCTATCGTTCACATCGTTGTCGGTAAAGTTTCTCAACCAGTCGAAGAATTAGTTGCTAATATCGAAGAACTCATTAAAGTCGTCAAGACCAATAAAATCAAAAAATTGGCTCTTTGTGCTACCATGGGTCCCTGCGTCAAAGTTGAAATTAAATAATTTCACTTTTCCTATAAACTTTAAACCCCGCCGAAAAGCGGGGTTTTTGGTTTGATTTATTTTTATGTAAAATAGCTTAATGGTCTATTTTTTAAATCAATTAATAATTTATTTTTTCATTTATTCTTTTCTTGGTTGGATATTAGAAGTAACTTTTGCCTCAATACAAAGCCACAAATTTATTAATCGAGGTTTCCTATTTGGACCATTTTGTCCAATTTACGGGTTTGGTGTGCTATCCCTTATAGTCTTTCTTAACCACTTAGTTTCAAAACCAATACTATTTTTCATAGGCACAATTATTCTTACCTCAACAATCGAATACATTACGGGTTTTATTCTAGAAAAAATTTTTAAAACACACTGGTGGGACTATTCCAAAAATAAATTCAACTTAAACGGATACATTTGCTTAGAATTCTCAATTTATTGGGGTGTTTTTGGAACATTATTATTTTATTTTATTCATCCAAAAATAACTCACTTAGTCACAAACATTAATCCATTTTATTTAAATATTATTAGCCCAGTCATATTTTTTTATTTTTTACTCGATTTCATTGTCACTGTTTATTCCCTTATCAAAATTAAAAATATATACCAAGAAATCAAACTTCTTCAAAAAAAATATTTATTGTCAGTAGACAAACTTAAACAAAAAATCATTTCTAACACCGATTTCAAATCAATCAAAAAAGATTTCAAGAATCAGAACCGACGACTCTACTCCAAAATTAAAAAATACCGAATTATTAAGGCGTTTACCCAAATTCAAAAATCACTCCAATAGTTTTTATTCCAACGCCAACTCAATCATTTTATCAAGCAATTTTGAGTATTCCATTCCTGCCGCTTTTGCCTCTTTTGGTAACAATGAATTTGGTGTTAATCCTGGAATTGTATTCATTTCCAAAATTACCGGATTATCATTTTTAACCATAAAATCAACTCTAATAAAACCTCTTGCCTTTACTAATTCAAAAACTTTTAAAGCATATTCCTGAATTTTTTTAGTCGTTTCTTCACTCAATCTAGCTGGCACAATTTCTTCACACTTTCCTTCGGTATATTTTGCCTCATAATCGAAAAAATTATTTTTTGGACAAATTTCAATTACTGGCAAAGCTATCGGATTTTCATTTCCCAAAATTCCACATGACACTTCCATCCCCGGTAAAAATTCCTCAATTATCGCTCGCTCTTCATATTTAAATGCCTCTTCCAAAGCTCCATCTAATTTATTTAAATCATCAATTATCGTCACTCCCACACTTGACCCTTGTCCTGCCGGTTTTACTACCCATTTAACTCCCAATTCTCTCACTATATCTAAATCAACCAATTCTCCTTTAGTTACATTTAATCCCTTAGGTATGGGTATTCCATTTTCTTCTACTAATTCCAAAAATCTAATTTTATCCATCCCAATTTTCGATGCTTCTGAACCACAACCAATAAATTTAATTCCTTCATCTTCAAATATTTTTTGAACTGTTCCATCCTCACCTACCCCACCGTGAAGCGCAATAAACACCACTTCTGGAGCAATTTCTTTCACTTTTGCCAAATCCAAATCTTGAGTTTCCATTACCATCTGCGTTACTTCGTATTTTTCTTTATCAAAATTCTTCAAGACTTGCTCACCCGAAGACAACGACACCTCATGTTCACTGCCACCACCACCCATTAATAATAAAACTTTAATCTTATTCATATGAACTCCATTATACCTGATAAAATATGTTTAGTGAAAAAATATCTCTCTCTTTTTGTCCTAAAATATATTCGCTTCTTTGCCCAGCTCCAGCTCAAAAAAGTCCATTTTCTTCAAAAGCAAAAACACAAGCAATTGGACATTATTGGCATTACCGGTTCCGCCGGCAAAAGTTCCACTCTTTTAGCTTGTCAATCTGTTTTTCCCCAAAGTATCAAAGTCAAAACCAACAATGGCTGTAATTCTGAATCTGGTCTTCCACTCAGTTTTCTTGATCTCAAAATCAACGACTATAACCCAATTTCTTGGCTCAAAATTTTAATTCTTGCCCCTATAAAATATTTAACCAACTGGAAATCTTACGATGTTTTAATTCTAGAAATGGGCATTGATTCCGCCTCTTGGCCCAAAAATATGGACTACCTCCTCTCAATTGTCAAACCCAACATTGGTATTTTCCTTAACGTTAGTTCAGTTCACATGATGTGTTTTAGCTCACTCGATCAAATCGCCAGTGAGAAATCTAAATTAGTCAATCAAGCCAAAGTCGCCATTATCAATCCTCACGATAAATTAGTCGTCAAATATACTACTAACCAAAATATTATTAATCTTGTCCCGACTAATATTAAGTTTAAGAACTTCTTTCTTCCGCCAGTTTATGACGTTGGTTTTGGTGCCGCTCTGGCTTTAGCTAAACTTTTTAATATTCCTCAAAAACAAGCCATCGAAAACATTCAAAATAATTTTTCTCTCCCTCCTTCCCGATCTTCCATTCTCAAAGGCATCAAAGATACTACTATTATTGATAGCTCCTACAATTCTTCCCCCCTCGCTTGTCAGGAATTATTAAAATTCCTTGCCACTTTTAAGGGCCGAAAAATTGCCGTGCTAGGAGATATGAGAGAATTGGGCAAATCTACTCCTTTTGAACACCGCCGTATTTATGAAATTGCCACTCAATCTGCTGACATAATAATTTCCATCGGCCCTCAAACCAAAAAATATTTTGGGTCAAAATCTCAAAAATTTATTTATTGGTGGCAGGCCGTCGATTATCTCAAAGATAATATTAAAGGTGGCGAAACTATTTTAATCAAAGGTTCTCAGAACACAATTTATTTGGAAGAATTGGTAAAAAATATTTTATCCGACCCCAAAGATTCCTCAAAACTCTGTCGACAATCAAAGTGGTGGTTAAAGGTCAAACAAGAATTCTATTTTAATTTCAATAAAACTTGATTTTGAAGTAACCCATTAGTTGCTACAACATTACTTATGTTTTTATCGATAGGGTCTCCTTCAAAAGAAGTCATTCTACCGCCTGCTTCTTCTACAATCACCTTCATTGCTGCAATATCCCAAATTTTAATTCTGGCCTCAGCTACTATGTCTATTTTCCCCTGGGATAACAAATGATAAGCCCAAAAATCTCCAAATCCTCTATGGCCCATAGTTTCTTTAACTAAATTAGATAACTGATCCATTCTCTGACTATTTTCAAAATGTACAAAATTACCATAACTTATAAAAGCTTCATTTAAATTTCTAACTGTAGAAACTTTAATTTTTTCACCATTCAAATAAGAACCTTTACCTTTTTCTGCCCACATCAATTCTTTTAACATTGGTGCACTAGATACTCCCAAAATTAATTCTTCATCTTTCATCAAAGCCAATTCTATCCCAAATACAGGAATCCCTCTAATAAAATTATTAGTTCCATCAATTGGATCAATAATCCATAAATAATTAGATTTTTTAAAATCGCTTTTACCAAACTCTTCTCCTAAAAACTCATGATCAGGAAAAGTCTTTCTAATAGTCTCTCTAATCACAGTTTCCACTTCTTTATCAACCACAGTTACTGGAGACCTATCCTCTTTTATTTCAAAAACACTAACATTACCAAAACATTTTTTTAAAATATCAGCTGCTTTATCAACTGCATCCAACGCCGTTTTTAAATACTCACTTTCCATTCTGGAATTATAGCAAAATCTACCCTTTAAAATCCCTGTCTTTTTTCATCTCTCTTTCAATCAAGTTTCTCAAAAACACTGATTTTGGAATCATTCTTTTTTGTCCCACCCAATCTAAATAAGTCAAAATTTTTGGTGACACAAAAAAATTAAATCTCACATCAATCAAACTTTTAGCTTTTTTAATCGATTCCCAAATAGTTTTTTCTACATTAACCTGAGTATATTTTGCCAAAATTAATTTTGGATCATCCATACCGGCAATAAACACCGGTTCCATTTCTTCCTTATACATAGCAATCACCGGTTTGTTGATTTCCAAAGCTTTACTCAAAATATAGCCCATCGACATACTGTGCCCGGAAATTTCCATAATCACAATATCAGCCTTATTAATACATTTCAAAGTTTCGTTGTAATTTTCTTTTTTTGCCTGCGGATCACCTCTCAAATCTTCAACTCCGCTTTTCACCCATCTCCACACTTTATCGCTCACCATTTTATGCTCAGTCGAAATTGTCTTATACATCAGCGAGTAAAGCTCTTTGTCTTTACCCACCAATCTGGATGAGGCTACAAAATATATTTGCATATCTAACCATATTGTAACAAACATTTTGTCTCAATAAATCAGGATATTTCACTCCAAAAGGTCAATTCTTTTTCTCAATAATCAAATAATTTTTAAAATAAATTTGAAGTTACAATTTTTTGTTAAACAGGCCTAAACCCTCACCCTGCCATGGGCAGGGTAATAAAAAAAATGCTCCCCTTCATCAAGGGGAGCTGTCCCGAAGTTAACGAGGGACTGAGGGGTTTTATTTACATTCCAAATTTTTCCCTAAAAAACTCTATATCCATTTTTATTACCTCATCCCATGATTGTTTTAAATTATGATCATTCCCCTGTCTCACATCCAACCGTACTTCTTTCCCTAATTTAGTTAATTTATTTTTTAAATTTTGTTGCCATTCTACTTTACACCACACATCGGCCGTTCCTTGATGAATCAAAATTGGCGAATTTATCCACTCATAAAAATTATCAATCGAATAAAGTTTACTGTCATAATCTTTTTCAAAATCGGCAATTTTTTGTTTCACAATTTTTCCCCCCTCACTATCATCCATTGTTTCCAATACACTTTGAGGAAAAGGATTAGTCATTGGTGCCCACAACACTGTTGGATAATTCTCTCCGGTTATTTCCAGTACCGAAATCGCAATCTGACCTCCATTACTATGAGACCAAATTCCAATTTTTGTATTATCTACATAATCCAGTTTTTTTACTGCTGCGATTAAATCCAAGACACTCACCGGTTTTTCAAATCTTGCTTCCAAAATATCTTTTGACTCACCATCGGACAGCCCATAACCCAAAAAATCTAAACTAATTGTTACAAAACCATTTCTGGCCAATTCGTCAGCCGCCTTCCAACTCCCCGATCCTACAAAATAATCTTCTGATTCGGCATAACCCCGAATCATAATTATCGCCGGTTTACCCTTCCGTAGCTCCGTAGGAGCGTAGGAGGGCACATTCATCATCCCCGAAATTTTCTTTCCATTACTTTCAAAAATAACTACATAACTCGTAAAATTATTTTCTTTTTTAACTCCCTCTTTTGCATAAGCCTTAATTAACTTTTTTCTTGTCTCATCTAAAACTTTATTTTCTTCTACAATTTTAATTTCTGATGTTTGTGATTCTCTTTTTTTTAAATTTTCAAAATTATATTGGGCCAAATAACCAATATTCTTTTCTTTTGGTTTTTCTTGATTCACTATTTTGTTTCCCAATGGCGACAACCATCCAGTTTTTTTATCCAAAAATTTTCCCACTCCTATCCCTATCCCCAAAAACAAAATAAACACCCCAATAAATTTAATAATTTTCATTACTCTTTAGTTATACCAAAATTTAATATCTACATCCAAATATAACAAAATATATCCTATAATCTTGACTTTTGCCTAAAATTTAACTAAACTTCACCTTATACAAAACTTTAAAAAATAAATTAAAGCAATTTATATAAACAAAGTTTTTTGCACCTTAAGGGATTTATCTAAATAATGTTTTTATTTGGCCAATGGGCCAAAATAATAGAAAGGTGGGATCATCTTGGCAGAACTCATCAACCCCAACAATCCGAACTCCACACCGGAAAAACGTCGGCAGAAGAAACGCAATCGAGACAGACGACCGAATAAGTCTGTCCATTCCCGCCCGGCGTGCTTCAAGAACGGTCGAAGGTGAAGAAAGGGGAAGATTTGGTTGTCCAAGAGAAAGAAGGAAGTTGGACTCAACGATTGGCGGAAGATTCTCGCTGCAGCACCACAACCCAAGTCAAGCAACCCCAAGAACACCAAGCCACTGTATGACTCCAGCCCTACTCGCCGCAACGACAAGCACACCAAGCATCAACACTGTCCGCAATAGATAAACCCTAACCCACGCGCCCGCAATAGGCAGTTTTCCTTCGGGGAAATTGATTATTGCGGGCCTCTTTTTGTCAAAAAATATCCTATAATTTGAAAAATCTTCTATAAAGAGTTAAAATACCAGGCTTAACAGCAAGCACATTTGAAAAGAAAGAGGGATCTGTCTATGAACTATCGATCATTCCTTACTCTTACCAACGAACGCAAAAGTGCCATTTTGATCCTCATGTTCAATGGTTATATCAAAACCGACGAGGAAGCCGTCGATCTAGCGTTATCTAAGTCTTTGGTAGACTCCAGTAATAATCAACTGATTAGGTCGACAAGCGCCAGCTATGAAAAAGTAGCTACTACCGGTACACCCAAGGACGCCAAGTTGTTTTGGAATGCACTCGACCAACTATCCAACGGCGAAGCTGATGAGATCGACAACATTTTCGAGTTTATCAGAACAATCCAACTAAAAACCTTCAACGACTTCATTTCTCAACTCCCACTTAGAACGAGAAAAGGAATTCTCTTCTCTCTTGTCAAAGATAGAGCTCTTCAGGTCAACTGAACATCTTGGCTTTACCCGCCAAAACAATATTGTCGCGAGACAAAATTGCTAGTAGCGGGTTTTTATTTCTTATATAAATATTCTTATAATATAAATTATTTGACTAATAAACACTTTCTCAGTACAATAGACCAATTTTTATAGATAAAAAATTTAAAGCAAATTTTATTTCTAATAAAAAATCGCACTTTTCAGCTAGGGATAATTCTTAATAATTTACGCCGAATCATCGGTGTAAAAATAGGAGGAGGATACTATGGCAACAAAGAGAACCGCGATAGTGACCTACACTAAGTGTGACAATCTCGAAGATGCACTTAGTCACCGAGTTCCCCGTGGGGGAATTAACTACTTCACCTCCAATATCGAAATCAAGACTCTCTTGCTACCATCAGACAGCCTTATGATGGCAACAAAAACAGTCGAAGAGCTAGAGAAGCTAGCCGAAATCTTTGGCTATTACTTCTATTTCACTGACCAACGCCACAAAGACGAGTATGTGCCAAAGTATTGGTGGTTCTTCAATATCCATCACTACTATGAGTTTTCCCCTGACCGCTGCTAATCTTTTTTTTCTTATGGCGGTGCTGTACACCAAAATTTGGTTTAACCACCAAATTGTACAGCACCACCATCAACCATATTACTTTTTCAAAATTTTATATATATTTTTCATGTCCGAGTTTTTACATTCATCAGATATCGCCTTTTTCCATAATCAGAAACATGGTGACTCTACCAGTGATTTCAATTCCAAATATGCGGTTAATTCTCCTGAACTATATACTGTATATTCCTCAGAAACCGTTAAAAACACATTCCAACCAATTATTGAAACCTTAAATACAAAGTTTCCCCATCTTTCTGAAATAAAAATTTTAGAAATAGGCGGATCTACTGGACTCTTATCTAGATATCTTCAAGATCAAGGTGCTCAAGTCACTATGTTAGAAACCCAACCTCTTTTTGTCGACAAAGCTAAGGAAAGAGGTGTCAACGCCAAATTATATAGTGGCTCAAATTTATTCTCTGTCATTAATCACATAAAATTTGATGTTGTCATTGCTAATAGAGTTTTTGAGGATATTGTTATGCCTGAATATCAGGCAAAAAACCTCATCAGACAAGCTTCTTTAATAATAGAACCAAATGGATTTCTAATTATCGGTAGTCAAAACCCATCAGCAATTTGGAATAATAGTTTTGTTATTAATGGATTTAGTTTAGAAAGTTCAATAACCTCACTTTGGAATCCATATATTAAAGAAACCAGAGTCTATAAACAATATTAATTTTGTCACCACAATACACCTTTGTTGCTAAATATTTTTTATTTTGTTATAATTCCTTCATCTAACCGAAGACAGCCGGTTTAGTCCGCCGAAGTTTCAACATAGGCGACCACTAAATAAGTCCAGCCGAGGCAAAACAATTTATTTTGTTTTATTTAACCCTCGCTTCTTCGGCGAGGTTTTTTAGTTTTACTAAAAGCTAAAAACTAATTACTAATTAACTATTGAATGCCAAATCAAACCAAAATCGATCAAGTCGCTGATATCACCAGCAAACTTGAAAGTGCTAAATCTTGTGCTTTGATTCAGTATCAGGGTCTCAATGCTGCTGACGTTTCCACTCTTCGTGATAACGTTCGTGCTGCTGGCGGTAAAATTGAAGTTGTCAAAAACAGCCTTATTTCTCGTGCTTTTGCCAATATCGGTCTTACTCTCCCTGAAACTTTGACTGGCCCAACCGCCATCACCTTCTGCAACGAAGATGAAGTCAACCCTCTAAAAGAGATTGATAAAGTCAACAAAGATCATGATTTCATCACCTTCAAATATGGTGTCTACGACAAGAAACTTCTCGGATTCGATGAATTAAAACAATTCATCTCTCTTCCATCCAAATCAGCCCTTATGGCTCAACTTTTAGGTGGATTAGTCAATCCTTTACAACGTCTTGCCTATGGTTTGAAATATAACCAAACTCAACTCGCTTTAGCTCTTAAAGCCGTTGCTGATAAACAAGAGCAAAATTAATTGTTTATAAAATATTAAAATTTAATAAAAAATAATATGGAACTTTCTGCAAAATTGCAAAAAATATTAGATTCTATTTCTGAACTTTCAGTTTTAGAATTGTCTGAACTCGTTAAAGGTATCGAAGAAAAATTCGATGTCAAAGCTGTCGCTGCTGCTCCTGTAGCTGCTGCTGGTGCCGCCACTGCTGGTGCCGCTGCTCCTGCTGCTGAAGAAAAGAGTGAATTTGACGTTGTTATCACTTCTGGTGGTACCAACAAAATCGCTGTTATCAAAGTCGTCCGTGAATTCAAACCAGAATTAGGACTAAAAGAAGCTAAAGATATGGTCGATGCTACCCCAGCTTCTCTCGGTACTATGAAGAAAGATGCTGCTAATGATGCTAAAGCAAAATTAGAAGCTGCTGG
>CAYRYK010000013.1:0-221 GCA_964428535.1 uncultured Gammaproteobacteria bacterium
TAATATCCACTCAGAGGCGGCGCCCTGCAAAAAACATTGCCTGCGTCGAAATTATTGATCAAAACCTCTCTGTCTCACTACGTTTCGACATCTCCCCTTAAAAAAGGGAGAAGCCTTAGCTAACAAGAAATATTAGCTTTGGATGGTATAATGGGGACATGAAAATATTTGAGGATTTAAAGAAAAAAGTAATAAAAAATATCCCCTCAGTTAAGATTCCA
>CAYRYK010000013.1:231-16759 GCA_964428535.1 uncultured Gammaproteobacteria bacterium
TTGAAAGGAAAAATTAAAAAAAAGGTCTCCTCTGCCAAGGCTACGGAAGACTTAGAAAAGAAGAATTCTGTGAAGAAAAATACTAGTGAAAATACCGAAAAACAAGACAAAAATAAAATTGATTTGAATGAAGAATTTATGAAAAATTTGCCACCGGGAGTAAAGATAAAAAAGATTGAATTAGGACCAAAACAAATGATTAAGTGGTTAATTTATATAGTGTTATTTTTTTGGGCAATGTCAGCTTTGGGAAATTTTTTGACTAATGTAGGAGTGACTCAAGTACCAATTTCAGAATTGGTGGCGGCAGCTAAAGAAAATAAAATCAGTAAACTGGTGGTATCGGACAATGAAATTGTGGCTGATATGAAGGATGATAAAAAAATAATGGTAACCTCAAAAGAACCAGATGTATCGATGATAGAAATTTTACAAAAAGAGGGTGTAGATATTTCAAAAATGGATTTTGAAGTAAACAATCGACAGGGTTGGAAAATGATGGGAGATATTTTGACAATTGTATTGACGGTGGGTGTACCAATAATTTTTATCTTGTGGATGTTTGGTCGACAAGGTGGGGGGAATGGTGGAGTGTTTGGTTTTGGAAAATCAACAGCAAAACTTTTTGTAAAGGGAAAACAAAATGTAACTTTTAAAGATGTGGCGGGAGTGAAAGAGGCAAAGGATGATTTAATGGAAATTGTGGATTTTTTGAAACATCCAGAAAAATATAGAAAAATGGGAGCTAGGGCACCGAAAGGTGTATTGTTAGTCGGACCAAGTGGTGTAGGTAAAACTTTATTAGCTAAAGCAGTAGCCGGTGAGGCGGATGTACCTTTTTATTCGATGGCGGGAAGTGAATTTATGGAAATGTTGGTTGGGGTGGGAGCGAGCCGGGTTCGTGATTTATTTGGAACAGCTAAAAAAGCTGGTAAAGCGATTATTTTTATTGATGAAATTGATGCAATTGGAAGAATGAGAGGTGGACTCGATGGTGGTCATGGGGAAAGAGAACAAACATTGAATCAGATTTTAGTAGAAATGGATGGATTTGAGGCTAATACAGCAGTGGTAGTGTTGGCAGCAACTAATAGAGGAGATTTACTTGACCCAGCATTATTGAGACCAGGACGATTTGATCGACGAGTGGTATTGGAATTGCCTGATTTAGAGGCAAGAAAAGATATTTTAGCGATTCATGCAAAGGGAAAACCGTTTGTAAATGTAGATTGGGATATGGTAGCAAAAAGTACGGTGGGATTTTCGGGAGCGGATTTGGAAAATATGTTGAATGAGGCAGCAATTGGAGCAGCCAGAAATAATAAAGAATTTATTGATATGAAGGATATTGATGACGCATCATTAAAAGTAAAATTAGGAGCGGAGAAAAAGAGAAATCAAAGCGATGATGATAAATTGATGACGGCTTATCATGAGGCGGGACACGCGATTGTAAATTATATGGAAGAGTTGGACCCGGTTTCTAAAATTTCAATCATCTCACGAGGAATGGCACTAGGATTTACACTGGTTCCACCACAAAAAGACATTATTCATCACACTAAAAGTAAACTGATTAAACAAATGGCGATGGCGATGGGTGGGCGAGCAGCGGAAGAAATTATTTTTGGAGATATTACGACTGGAGCGTCAAGTGATATTAGTCACGCAACTAATATTGCCAGAGATATGGTGGTGGAGTGGGGAATGAGTGAACTTGGACCAGTGAATTTGGGACCACAAATTGATGTAAATGATTTTGGGAAGGCTTATATGGAGCCAGCAAAAATTTCGGAGTCGATGCAGGCAAAAGTGGATGAGGAAATTAAAAAATTAGTCAATCAATCGATTGATGAGGCAAGAAAAATATTGAAGAAAAATAAAACCAAATTAGAAAAATTGGCAAAAATATTGGTAGAAAAGGAAAGTTTGGGACAAGAAGAGTTTGAAGAGCTGATGAAGTAGATAGATTGTTGCGGAGAAAATTTGGTATAATTTGGCATATGGGTGCAGAAGGATCAGGTGGTGGCTACGATGGGTCATCAAAAAAGATAGATTTGAAGGCTCATTTTTTGGCTTTAAAATTGAAAGATTCAGAAAGGCGGATTGCAAGTGAAACTGCCAGAGTGGCTTTGGAATTATCGAAGCATTCGACAGATGTTTTTGATATTGAAGAAAACCGTTTGGGACAAGATATTGCATTGAATGTAATCAAATCTTTAAATCCAAATGCAGATCGTTTTTCTGAGTTGGGAAGTGAAGATCAAAAAATAATAGGAAGATCTGTTTTTATGGGTTTGAATATGGCTTGTTCAGATGGGATTGATGATGGATTGTTAACGGATATGATGTCTGAGAGTGATGTTGATGATTATGCTCCAGAAGCTTTTAAGGGTGTAGGTAAGTTGGTAAAAGATGTGGAATTAACCCAAAAAGATGTTGATTTAATTGTAAATGTAAATAAAGTAAACAAAGCTGGCGGTGTATTTGATACAAGGTCAATAAATGAAAGAGGTCGGGTTTTGTCTGATTTAGCAAGCACAACAATTGATTCGCCTATAGCTAAGTCGTATTTGAGTTTGGAAAGAGATTTGTTGATATCAATGGGTGTTTCTGAACAACCAGACATGGTGATAAATGTGGTTGAAGGTAGTACTCCAAAAAGGACGCCTGAAAGGAAACCGGAAAGTGGCGATAAAGAGAAAAAACCAACTCCAACTAGAGAGTTGGCAACTAAGGTTGGAGATTTGGGAGCAACAATTACTAGTGAAACAGAAAAACAAATTGAAGGAACAGAAAAATTAGGTGGTCAAGTGGATAATTTGGCTGATGTAATGAAGGAAGAGATTGAGTCACAAAGTAAAGTTATTGAGTCTCATAGTGAAGTTGTTAAGGCTTTGGAAAAAACTACGACTGCTTTGGATGAAAATACAAGGACTATGAATAAGTTAAAAGAATCGATGGATATTTTGGGAGTTAAAATTGATAGTTTAACAACAGTAATTTCGTCTGATGGATTAAAGAGAATGGTTGACCCTTTGATTTCAGATGGTGCAATTGATTTAGAGAATTTTGGGGAGGAGGAACGGGCGAAGTTGTTGACTAGTTTGACAAGAGAAGTTGATGATCCTGGACTAAGAGATCCTGAAGACCCAGTGGCCTTGATTATGGCTAAGGAGTTAAAATTGGCCTTGAATAGAGCGGCAATTTTGCAGAAGTTGGATAGGGATATAAAGGAAAAGAAAGGTGTTCGTAATCCTGATTTAGTGGATAGCAGGGAAAGATGGAATAGATCTTTGGGTCAACTGTATGGATGGTTAGATGAGATTGAAACTGGTGATAGGAGTATAGATGATTTGTCGACAAATTCTACAAAGTTTTCATATCTATATCATGCCAAAAATGGGGAATATGATGATTTTTTGATAAGTCAATTTGAGGAAATAGCTAGAAAAAAAAGTGGGGTGGAAAGAAGAACGGATGTTAAAGGACTGGCAAAGGAGATGTTGGAAGAAATGAAGACAGAAATTGGAATGAGATTGTATTTACATTCTTTGAATATGGCAATGTCGAAATGTAGTACGATTGAAGATATTATGAGAGTGGTGTCGACAATGCATGAAGGGGATATTGATGGAGATTTGGATAAAATCTTTGTCTCATTTTTCTTAAAGAGAAAAGAAGGAGCAAAGGGTGTTGGTTTGAATGAAATTCCAATAGACACAGCTTGGGATTTGCGACAGAAAGGGTATTTCAGAATCGAAGAATTAATGGATGATATTAAGGGAGATAAAAATGGTTTGGTTGAATTTATTAGGTCGCAACTTGGTAAGATAGATACATCTAAACCAATAAACGAAGCACTGAGATTTAAGGAAAATAAAAAAATTGTAGCTTTATATAAAAAACTTTATGAAGAAGTTCCTGTTGGTGGCGGTGCTGATATCAGAATTACTCACCAATGGAATGATAAAGCTTGGGAAAAAATGATGGAATTAGGTACTCCTGAGTTAAAAAAGAGTCAACAATTTGCGATGCGAAGTGATATTTATCAGAATTGGTTCGGTTTTGAGAAGGTGGGTAACGAAAAGGCGACTTTGATAAAGGAATATATGATATGGAAGATTATGAAGAAAAATGGTTGCGATGAAGAGAAAGCTAGAAAAGCGTTTGATTTGGCACACAAATTTTCGGTAGCGACAAAAATGGATTCGTGTGTTAATTTAGCATTTGCTCAAGATGATTATAGTGAAATAATAGGGTTTCAAAAACTAAGATTAGCTGATGGTCCAGATTTTAAACCTGGTAGAAGACCAAAGAGTAAACCAATTGGATCAATTGACACTATTGGTCAGGTTATGAGTTTGACTTGTCATTGGTTATATTTATTGAGAAATGACTATGAAGTTGATGATGCTGGGAAGGTAATAGTAGAAACGGTTAGAGATAAAAATGGAAGGGAATTTGATCGTAATAGGCCGAGAGAAGTAACATCGGCATATAATCCACTCTATGCTAGAGAAATAGATATGTCTAAATATAAACAGACAACGGCGACACCATATCATTTCTTTGGAGTAGTGGGATCACAAGTGGAGTTTGTAAAAGATGCATTTTTTAATAAATATACTTTTAAAGATGTAATGACTCCAGGATTTTTGAATAAAGTGTTTGCTAAAATAAACAAAACGACCTACGATATGTGTCGGGCAAGGGTGGCTTCGGTTAATTTTCCTGATGATTTGTGGGATAGAGTCTATAGTGGATTGTATTATGAATCGGAGAATGAAGATAAAAAGAAAGGGGAAGCAGAGACAAAAGAAGTTAGGGGGAGAACTGAAGCTTATGTGGCAGAGCAGATGAGGAAAGCTTGGGTAATGAATGTTTTTAGAAAGGCGGTGGAACCTGGGAGTGGTTGGTCGCGGGATGATATGAATGAATTTATAAGAGCTTTGGAATATCATCAGAGTATTTTGGATAAAGATAAACATGGAAGGGTTTCGGGGAGTGGTTTTATTTCAATTGCTGAGTTGAGAGATGCTCAAAAGAGGACCAATGTTGAATCTATTTTGAAAAGGAAAGATAAGGAGATGAGGGATAAAAAACCAAAACCAAATCCAATGTGGGGTAAGTTTTTTGGTGGTAGGTAGTGTGAAATAATTTTTTATATTTTTTTATTTCGCAATTTTTGCGTTTTACTTTCGGGTTACAGTTGGATCTTTGGCGATTCGTGTGACTGGTACAGGTTGTTCTGGAATATTTAAATCGGTAGCAGGTTGGGCAGTACCAGCAGTATCTGCAGAGGCTTTGAGGTCTTCGGCTTTACCTCTATGCCTGCTAATGAAATTACTAAAGCCACTAGTAGCATTTTTACTACCAATAGCAAACTCTCCACCGAATTTTTCGGAAACACCCTTAGTGACGGCACCAAACATACCGGCAACTGGATTACCCTCACCAATCATTTTACCCAATGGTGATGGTTTGATACCAAAAATTATTTCTGGAACAACATCTGGAATTTTTGCAAGAATACTAAGACAGGCAAAACCAACAAGAAAGGAAATTACTTGACCGGCTCCGAGAAGAGTAGGAGACCACAATGAAGTGCTGGTTTGATCTAAAGTTTTAACTAAAAAGATGGAAAAAACCAAGAAAATAATGCTGGCAGGGAAAACAGCTATTTGAGCGATTAAATTATTAAACCAAGTAGAAAAATTGACTTTACTACCAGGAATAGCGCCCATGCCGATTTGGATTGGGCCTAAAATGATCTGAATTATTATATTAACATAGCATTTGGCGAGGCCAAAAAATAGTTTTACCATTTGAATAACGATAAATATATAAATAATTAGGAGAAGAAAAATAAAAGCAAGAGTTCCCATGACAGCGCTACCAGCGCTGGCAAGAAATACTAAAACAACACCGCCAATAATACCACCAATAATAGTAACTACGGCCTTGGCAACACCAGAAAATAAACCACTAGCAATTAGACCAGAAAAGTCGAATATGCCCATAGACATGGTTTGTTGAATAGTTTTTCCGATACCATTTTGAGTACTGGCTAACGGGAAACCACTGTTGATAAGAGAAAGAACAATACCTAAAACAAGATTACTGGTATCGATTAATAATCCGGCTATAGCATAGGAGAAAGTAACTAAAATTAAACTACTGATGATACCAGGAATGGCACTTTGAATGGTGACGGTGGCTTGGGGACTAATTTTAACTCGAAGCATAATCATGATACCAACAACAATGAAGAATAGAGAAATTATAGTGTAAACAGCGTTTCTAACGGTTTTCCACATGGTAAGGATGCCGCTTAATTTGTTGAACCCAAAACCATTGTCGGCGGCGTAGGCGGTTTTGCCTAAAAATGAATCGACTGATTGGGCGATGTATTGAACTCCAGATGCTGCTGGTTGGTAAAGGTAGGCAATACTTTGAGTAGTAAATCCGAGAAGGCCACCCGGTTGCCAACTGATAGGGGTGGAATTATTTAAACTAGCAACAACTGATTTGATGTTTTCTTCTTGAGGTCCAGCAATGGATTGAATAATAGCAGTGCCATTTGAAGCTAGTGACTCATAAATCCAAGACTCTTGATTGTTTCCTTTGGAAATAGCTTGTTCTTTTTGGGAATAGGTATTGACAACGTCGGTCATATCAACTGTTTTTTCGACAGCAAAAATGGATTTGAGAGATAAAGAAAGACAAAAAATAAGACAAATAGTAACAATGATTTTGGCAGTTTTGTTTAACTTTGGGAGAAAGTGGGTACTACGGAGATTGAGATGGCGAAGAAATGATTTAATTTTCATATTTTACCTGTGATAATTTTAGCAAAAAATGGGAAACAAGTCAGTAATTAGCACTGAGGTAAAAGATTTATTTACAGAAGGCATTTGTGCCATTGTGACCAGCTCTTTCATATTCCATATTGGTGGCGGCGTCGACAGCGGGAATAGTGTGATTGGGAAAGACAACTTTTTTGGATGCACCACAAAAAGAGCGAGCGTATTCAGTAGAAAAGGCGGTTGAATGAGTGGCATCGACAATAACTTGACCGGCAGTTTCACGAACAGCTTGAGCAATATATTTCCTGGCATTGGTATCTAGATTGGTACAACGGAAAACTTGGCAATTAGAAGTGTTACAGATAGAATTTTGGAAGGCTTTGGTGCGAACATAAGAATAGGTACGGGCAGCAACAATTTGGGCTTTGAGGGCTTCCATACCTGATTTTCCCCAATATTCAGGCATTTCTCCAAGCCCAAGAAGATATTGTTCGATATTAATGGCTCGAGTTTGACCAGCTGAACAATCTTTATCGCCTTTATCAAATCTAACTTTGACATCGCTAGCAGTGCTAATAGTTTTGATAGCAATGTCACCGTAATAAAATTTGAGAATATCCTGGTAGGTTTTACCTAATTTGGCCATACCATAGGCACCATATTGAGACATACCACGACAATGACTAGCCTTGGCATTACAAGTACCACTACTACTACCTTTACCATCAATAGCAACATTTTCTCCTGTGGTACTCATGGAAGTATCTAATCCACCATCAACAAGATTGTCATCGGTACGTTCTGGTAGAGCATCACTCATCCAACTGTCGGGATTTTTCTCATGGGCAATAAAACTGCGATCATAATCACGGTCGGTACCAAGGCTATATTCGTCAATTTCTGATTGGGGAGTGGAGAACTTAATATTAGTAACTTCATTGGCATCGTTGTTATTAATAATTTTTTCGGTATTTTCGGGGGTGGAATTGTCATTAGGTATGGCGGTTTGGTTACTAGCAGGAATAAAATCAGCTTGAGTGTTGTTTAATTGAGTACTATTGGCGGCGGCGGTATCATCTTTGTCGTAAAATGTTCCTTGGGGGGTAGGGGGCATGCGATCGTAGAAATCGGTATAGCAAGAATCACTATTATTGGCTTTGTTTGATTCGTAACTAGATTTATAGGTGTCCATTTTGGCAGAATCGTAGTCGACAAGCTTACCGTCTAAGTCGTAGAGAATTTTTTGTTTTTGGGAGTAGAAATAGTAGGCGACTTGGGTGAGCTTAATGGGATTGCAGCCAGCGGGTGTATATTCCTTGTCAGGGTAACCACCAATTTGATTGATAACTTGGAAAAAATATTTACCTTTATCTTTTTTTTGGTCATTACTACTTCGACTACGAGTGGTTTGATCAAAATTAGGACTATTGTAGTTCATGTTCTCTGAGACATCAGTATTTATAGGAGTTGTTTTTTTTGTTGGATTGCCGTTAATAATATCGATAAGTCCAAAGAAACTCATGAGCTTATCCCACCAGGAAGTTGTTTGAGTGGTGGTTTGAGAGGAAGTGTTGGTGGGGCTGGGGGTTTGAGCATTAATAGTAGAAAAAGAGAATGAAAAGAAGAAAAAAGAAATCAGAATTAATAATAAAAACTTTTTTTTAGACAACATTAACTGGAAATTTGAAATTTAGTAACATCAACTCCAGTAAATTGTTTAATAAGAAGAAGAATTAGCCAGGCAAGAATGACACCGATAACACTAATAAAGGAGAGAGTAATGGTATGAGCGGCAGAGGCAGTTTTTTTTGGGTCACCGCCAGCAGTAATGTACTTGAAACTACCGGTGATAAACATGGCAAAAAAGACAAGACCAGCTAAAGCCATAATAACTTGGAGAACGTTACTAAAAAGACACTCAATGCCACCAATAGTGGCAATTTGGTCTCCTTTTTCATCAATAAAAGTACAAGTGCCTGACCAGGCGGTTCCTTGGGCATAAACTGGATGGGTTAAAAAAACACGACTGATAAGTTTAAAAATCATAGCTAGATTATAAACAAAAAACCCCTCTCAATAAAGAGAGGGGTTGAATTGACACGACTATTGTCCGGTAAAGGATTTTAGAGTCCAAGTACTAGTACTGATACTAGTGCCAAAGAGAGAGTCAATGAGCTTCATAATGGCCCAAGCAGCGAAGACAATAGCTAAACCAATGAGAGCATTGGTAATTTGAGCACGGGCAGCAGCAACTTTTTTCTCATCACCACCGGAGGTAATCCATTTAAGACCACCGATAACAAGAATAAAGAAAAAGACAACAGTAACAACAATAAGGACAATGTTGATAGCACCAGAAACCATACTTTGAGCATTGACATTGGATAATGAGGAAAATTGGTCTGGAGCACCAAGCGAAATACTTTCGCTAGCAAAAACTGGAGTAATTAATCCAGCCATGGGGATAAATTTTTTGATTTGTTTTAGCATTTTTAATTTAATAAATAATTTTTAATAGAATTTAGGTAAACCAAAATTGGTACCACCGATATCGACACCGAATAAAGTTTTAATTAGGGCAAGGATGGCCCAAGCAGCGAAGACAATAGCTAAACCAATGAGAGCATTGGTAATTTGAGCACGGGCAGCAGCAACTTTTTTCTCATCACCACCGGAGGTAATCCATTTAAGACCACCGATAACAAGAATAAAGAAAAAGACAACAGTAACAACAATAAGGACAATGTTGATAGCACCAGAGATCATACCGGAGATACTGACATCCTTGAGTTTACTGAAACTATCATCAACATTATTGATGTTAATAGAAGTTGAGCTACTGTTTACCTCTCCAGAAGTATCTTCCTTAGCATATATTGGAACAATTAGAGCGGCGAGTGCGATTTTGTTTTTTATTTTTTCTAACATATTTTTTTCATCTATATAACTAGTTAAATAGTAGCAGGTTATACTTTAAATTTAAAGTAAATGCCTATTCGGGAACGTCAATAGTATAGTTTTGACTTGGTATGGGAGTAAGTTCGTTGAATGATGGTATAGAAATACCATCGGTAAGAATATCGATACTGAAAAGGGTTTGGATGAGGTTGAGAATAGCCCAAACTGAAAGGATAATGACTAAGCCAATGAGAGCATGGGTAATTTGGGCCTTGGCAGCAGCAAGTTTTTTGTCGTCACCAGCAGAGGTAATCCAACGGAGACCACCGATGACGAGGATAAAAAAGAAAGTAACAAAAACGACAATCAAAACGAGACTAATAGCGCCGGTAAGAAGGTTAGGAATAGTAATACCTGTAAGTGGGGAAAAAGTGGAAGTTTCTTTTGGGCCAAGATTTAAGCTGCCCATATCATCAGCAGCCATAACTGGAGCAGCTGACAGAAAAAAAAGAAATAATTGAAGGGGGATTTTGTACATAGGTTAATTAATAGTGGGCCATTTAATGCTTAAATTTTCTAGACCGGAAATACCAAAAACAGTGCCGGTAAGTCGGAGGATACCAAAGATGGAAAAGATAATTAAAATACCGACGAGAGCATTGACGATGGAGCGAAGACTTTCCTCATATTTTTTAGGATCGCCATTGGAAGCAATAAGATGATAGGCAGAAAAAACTATGTGCCAAACAAAATAAATGGTTCCAACGATGAAAAACATGTCGATAACTGTTTGAATGACACTATTGACATAATTTTCTGGTTTAGTAGTAATATCACTATTGGTATTTAAAGCTGTGTTGGTGATTTCGGCTAGAACTGGTTTGATAAATTTCATAATTATAATTATTCGCTACTATTATTAGTGCTTAAAAAAAACTGTTGAAGATTAAAAATGTCACCCATGCCTAGGATTTTGGCAATAAAGGCAGTGAAACCAAAAGCAATAACTACAATGGTTAAACCAAGAATGCCGTTGGTAAGTTTACTGCGAGCGGCTTCAAGTTTTTTCTCGTCGCCTTGGGCGGAAATAAAAGAATAACCAGCAAAAATTATTTGAAAGACAAAGAAAATAAAAGCGACTATAGTAATAAAACCAATAATCGAAGAAATGATAGTTTCGAGTTGAGAAACACCATTACCGACTGGTTGGATACCAATTCCGGTGATGCTATTACCAGAACGATTACTATTAGTATCTTGAGCGGCGTAGATTAGTTTGGTAAACATGTTATTGTGGTGTAGGTATAGTAGGGTTAAGGATATTATCGATACCAATAAAGCTACCAACAACTGAAGTAATAACGAAAGCACTAGCAACAATAATAATACCAATGAGGCTTTGCCAAATTTTTGTCCAGGCAGCTTCGGTTTTTTTGGGATCACCGTTGGCGGAAATATAGGCAAAACCAGAGGTTATGATTTGAAAAAGAAAAAATAAACCAGCAATGGCACCAGCAAGTTTTAAAACGTTGCTGATAAGAAGAAAAATACCAGAACCATCATCTTTGAAATAGTCGTTGTTGATTGGTGCTGTGATGTTGCCGAATATACCGAACATTTATAGATTAGAGTTTAATATATGTAAACCAGTAATAATTTCGATAATTTTAATGATGACATAGGAAAAAACAACAATGGCAAACCCTATGATAGCGGAGGTAATAGTTTTTTTGCCTTGATCAGCTTTTTTACTATCACCACTGCCTGCACTCATTATAAAAGTAATACCGCCAAAAATCAAAAGGAAGAGAAGAATAATACTAGCAGCTGTAATTGAAATTCTAAGTACAAGGGTGATAATAGTGCCAAAATTGTCGTATGTCTGACTAATACCAGTGTTGCCATTAATTTTTGTAGCAGTACCAATATCGACTGCAGCCAAAATGGAGTGATTCATTGAAGAAATTATACCTTAGAAAGGAAGAAAAAAGAACATTTTAGTATATGGGTGAAATCGAGGTAAATAGTGCTATAATACGGCACAAATCAGTCTGTCAGCTGGTCAGTTTGTAAGCTTGTCAGAAAGAATACAATTATTTTTATATAATGAAGATATGAAAAAACTAACCCCCTGGTTTTTGATTTTTGGTTTAGTGTATTTGGTATTGGGAAGTACTAAGATAGAAGCTAAGACAATAATTCCAACAGTGGTCCCGACAGTAGAGGCAACACCGACGGCTATTTTGATTCCAACAGCAATTCCAACAGTTAATATAACTGAGGCGAAAAGTAGCGAAATTCAATATAAAGTAGAAAAATGGAATGGTTTTAATGCGTTGAGGGTTTTAATTGGTTGGGGAGTGACTAAGGGCGTTTCGACTAATACATTAGTATTGTTACTATTATTGCCATTGGTGGCAACTTTGGTGTCGTTTTTGCATTATGTAGTGGGCTTGTCGGGTTATGGCATTTTTATGCCAACCATGATTGCAGTAGCTTTTTTGGCAACCGGGGTGTTTGGAGGATTGTTACTTTTTGCTTTGATATTAATAGTATCGTTATTAAGTAACTTACTCTTGAAAAAATTAAAATTGCATTTTTGGCCGGCAAGAGCAATTGGGTTAATGTTGATTTCAATTGGAACGTTTTTGCTGATGGTATTGTCATCTTTTATTAAGTGGTTAGATATTAGTCAGATTTCAATTTTTCCAATTTTGTTTATGATTTTATTGGCAGAGGAGTTTACTCGAACTCAATTGGCCAAAAGTGAGAAAGAAGCAAAAAAATTAATGATTGGGACGATAGTCTTGGCGGTAGTCGGAGCCGTGACAATGAATTTTACTTGGATTCAAAACGTAGCTTTGAATTATCCTGATTTGTTGGTGATATTAGTGTTGGTGATTAATTTGTTAGTGGGAAATTATACTGGGATTAGATGGATGGAAATAAATCGATTTAAAAAAGCAATACGTGAGAGGAAGTAAGGTTCAAGATGCAAGATTTTAGATTCAAGAATAAAACATTAAAAATATAATAAGTAAATAATAAAAAAGGAATATGTTTAGTTTAAGAAAATACCGCAAATTTTTGACAAAAAATGAACGGAATAAAGTCTATTTGAGAAAAAATACACAGTCGGGCAGGATAATTGCTGATAGTAAATTTAAAACAAAAAAAATATTGGCGAAACATGGAGTGTCGGTGCCAAGATTATTGGCGAGATTTAAAAATGAAACTGATTTAAATAATTTTAGATGGGAAGATTTGGAAGGAAACTTTGTAATTAAACCAGAATCGGGTTATGGGGGTGAGGGAATTTTAATTATTCGAAAAAGAGGAAAATGGGCGGGAGAATGGCAAAAAATGAATGGTGAAGTGGTGACAACTCAAGATATAAAATTGCATTGTCAAGAAATTTTGGCAGGTCGATATAGTTTGCATGCTATGCCGGACACAGTGTTGGTGGAAGAGAGAATTAAAATTCATCCATTGTTTTTGTCATTAACTAAATCGGGAACTCCAGATATACGGGTGATTGTATATAACAAAGTGCCAGTGATGGCGATGTTTAGAATTCCGACAGAAAAATCCGGAGGGAAAGCAAATTTACATCAGGGAGCTTTGGGTTTGGGAATCGATTTGGCTACGGGGATTACGACTTTTGGAGTGGAAGGCGGAGATACTACTATATATAGGATTTATGATTTTAAGAAAAAGAAGAACAGAAAAGTGAATGGAATTAAAATTCCATTTTGGAGAGAGATATTGGAAACGGCAATAAAATGCCAACAAGCACTTCCAAGTTTGGGTTTTATGGGAGTGGATGTGGTGTTGGATAAAGATAAAGGTCCAGAAGTGTTGGAAGTGAATGCGAGACCAGGTTTGTCGATTCAATTGTGTAATAAGGCAGGTTTAAGAGCTAGGTTGGAAAAAGTAGATGAAATTGAAGTGAGAAATGTAGATCATGCAATTACTTTAGCCAAATATTTATTTGGAGAGAAGTTTTTTGAAAAAATTGAGGAAAAAGAAAAATTAAAAACAGTTAAACCAATAGAATTAATTAGAATGAAAATACCAAAAGGGTTTAAACCTTTGTTGCAAAAAAGTCCAATTATAAAACAAGGGAAGCATAGAGTGGTAGAAGTGAGAGCGAAGGTAGATACTGGAGCATTTAGAAGTTCAATAGATAGAAATTTGGCGGAAAAATTAGGTTTATTGTCGGAAAGTAGAGTGTTATACTATCGACACTATAGATCTAGCTTAGGAAAACATAGAGATAGACCTGTAATCGGGGTAACTTTTTGGTTAAATGGAAAGAAAGTAATGACGACAGTAAATGTAGCTGATAGAGATAAATTAAGAACTAAATTTTTGTTGGGGAGAAAGGATTTAGAGGGTTTTTTGGTTAGTGCAAAAAAATAAATATGAGAAAAAAATGTTTAAATTTTTGTTACGAATTTTTCGCCTCAGTCAATACTGGCGTGTTGAAATTCGTCGAAAAATTATAACTTTAAATTTAAAATTATTTTTTTATTTTTATAATTAATTTATGACTAAAATAGCAATATTTTTTGGAGGAAAGATAAGTCAACATTTGGTGCTTTTGAGAAAGGCAGCTAAGAAGATGGGAGTGAGTTTGGATTTGGTGTCTTACAACAAGGTGACATTTGATACAGAAACTAGTCAAGTGGTTTTAAGACCAAATTTGCAAAGTGAAACAAAGATAGGAAGTTTAAAAAAGTTTAAAAAAGCTGATGATTATGATGTTTTATTTTTTAGAACAACAGGAAAACATTGGGAAGAAGTAGATTTGTTATTGAACAGTATTAAGAGAAAAGATGTAGTGGTGGTTGATCCATTGGTAAAAACCGGTAAACCAAGTATGGCCTGTAAAGCTTGGCAAATGATGGTTTTGAAAAATGCTGGAATTGAAGTACCAAAAACAGTATATGGAAGTTTGTGGTATTTGTATGAAATAATGACAGGAGCTAATGAAAAAATTCCCTTTAACTTTCCGGTGATTTTGAAAGGAAGTGGTGGTGATAGAGGGACACGAGTTTTTAAGGCAGATAATTTGGAAGAATTAGAAAAACGAGTAAGAGATTTGAGAAAAAGTGAAACAGAGGAAGGAAAGAGGTATATGCTACAAGAATTTATACCTAATGATGGGGATTTTAGAGTATTGGTATTGGGAGAAAAGGTTCTGGGGGTAATGAAAAGAAGTAGCCAGAGTGAAAGTGAATTTAGAAATAATTATTCGGCTGGGGGTAAAGTGGAATTAGCTGATTTGCCGGATAAAGTAAAAAAAATAGCTGTGGAAGCAGCAAAAGTGTGTGGTTTGGCTGTGGCTGGAGTTGATGTGGCTTTTAGAGACTTTGATGTAAATAAACCAGTGATTTGGGAAGTAAATAAAGGGCCACAGTTTAAAGGTTTTATGAAGGCAACAGGAATTGACGTTCCGGCAGAAATAGTTAAATTTTTAGTTGGGTTAAAAGTTAATTAATAAAAAATAATTTATAATTTTATTTTTAATTTTTCGTCACAAATTTTTCCACTGGAAAATGAGTCTGCGATGCAGGCTCAAACACGTTCCAAAATTGTGACTTCAAAATTAAACAAATTACTATGAGTAAAAAAATAATTACATTTACAATGTCTTTGAAACAAAGCCAATTTGAAGTCGATAGGTTAGAAACTGAGGCAAAAAAGTTGGGAGTAGAAGTTAATCGATCACTTTATAAAGAGTTAAGTTTTAAAGTGGAGAATGGCCAAGCTAAAGCTTTGGTGAGAGGAGAAGAAATAAATTCGGAAAATACTTTGGGAATGTGGTTTCGAGTGGCAGGAACTAAATCAGGGAAATATACTGAAGCGAGAGATTTACTATTGAGGATAGTGGGCGATAAAGTAGTGGCAGTTAATAAAGAAGGTTATTTAAGTTGGAATAGGATGGGGAAAATTGCTCAACACGGAGTTTTTTTGGAAAATGATATTCCGGTAGTGCCGACAAGAATTTTTTATACTAAAGATCAGGTAATGGAAAGTAAATTTTGGCGAGAGTTTGATTGGCCAATAATTGCTAAGCATGAGAAAGGTTATCAGGGTAAATCAGTAAAAAAATTTGATAATTTTAAAGAATTAAGAAAGTTTGTAAAAAAGATTAATGAGAAAAACTTGGGAATGTTTTTGTGGCAGAAATGTTTGCCAACCAAGTGGGATATAAGGGTAATTGTGTTAGGTGGTAAATCAATTGGAGCAATGAAAAGATCGGCTACAGGTGATGAGTTTAGAAGTAATTTTAGCTTGGGTGGAAGTGTAGAAACTTGGAATTTGTCGGATGATGATAGAAATTTGGCAGAAAAAGTGGCAAAAGTTTGTGGATTGGATTATTGCGGAGTAGATATTATGAAAAATAATGAGGGAGATAGTTTTATTTTGGAAGTGAATAGACAATGCCAATTTAAAGGTTTTGAGCAATCAACCGGAATAAACGTGGCCAAAAAAGTAGTGGAGTTTATTTTAGAAAGGAATAAGGTGTTTTAATTTGAGTTGGATATTGATAAAATAGGACACGTTTGAGCCATCCTACGCTAATGCTTTGGAATGGCAGTTTAAAAATAAGGGTGATTAGCTGTCCGATGTAAATCGGACCGAGGGTAAACCTCGCAGTTGGTTAGAGCACTCCGATGTGACATCGGAGGGGTCGGAGACCAAAGTAATTTAAAAAAGTGATTAGCTTTAAGTCTAGAGCAGTCCGACGTTCGTCGGACGGGTCGGAGATTCGAGTTAATTTAAAATAAGGGTGATTAGCTCAGTTGGTTAGA
>CAYRYK010000014.1:0-15902 GCA_964428535.1 uncultured Gammaproteobacteria bacterium
TTTTGAGGGGTGTAACCATTAGCGATACAACCGTTAATGAACTTTTCTTTTTGAGCGGCCATTTCTTCGGGAATTTTTTTACCAATAGCTTTACGGAATTTATCGACTTCGGTCCAATTGTAACCAGCTAATTCGATAGCAGTATATAAACAGTCGTCTTGATAAACCAATAATCCATAAGAACTGGTAAGGAATTTTTCCATTTTTGGATCGAAGTAAGAAATTTTTGAAGAATCGTTTTTACGGGCAATGTATTCTGGGATGATAGCCATTGGACCGGGACGGTAAAGTGCCACCATAGCCATTAAATCTTCAACACGGTTAGGCTTTAGTTCTTTGAGCCATTTGGTCATACCATCACCGGATAACTGAAAAGTACCCATGGTGTCACCTCGAGAGAGCATATCAAAAGTTTTTTTATCATCAAGAGGAATTTTTCTAAGATTAACTTCGATACCTTTGGTGCGACGAACATTGACTACTGATTGACCCAAGAATGAAAGATTACGAATTCCTAAAATATCGAATTTGATCATGCCAACTTCTTCACTGGCATGCATTTCATATTGAGTAATGGTTTTATCGCCACCAGTTTCCAGTTGAGTTGGAGAAAAATCATTAATAGTTGTGGGAGAGACGACGATAGCACAAGCATGAACACTAATGTGGCGGGCACAGCCTTCAATTTGTTTGGCATAGTCGATAATTCTTTTAGCATCAGGATCGGAATCATAAAGCGCTTTTAAGTCAGGAGTAGTATCCAAAGCTTTATTGATAGACATAGGAAAACCTTGTGAACCTTCAGGAATCAATTTACTTATCTTATCCCCAACTGCATATTCGTAGCCCAACACCCGAGCAGTATCGCGAACGGCATTTTTAGCCATCATTCTTCCAAAAGTACAAATTTGAGCCACAGCGTCTTTGCCGTATTCATCAATAATGTGATAAAGCATACCTTGGCGTTTATCATCGGCAATGTCTAAGTCGATATCAGGCGGAGAAGGGCGGTCTTTGTTTAAAAATCTTTCAAATGGGAGCTGATAAATTAGTGGGTCAACTGAAGTGATACCTAAAATAAAAGCGACTAAACAACCGCCGGCTGAACCTCTGGTATTGGTGGCGGTATCATTTTCTTCGGCCCATTGAATAAAATCTTGTTCGATTAAAAAGTAAGCAGCATAACCTTTGGTGCAAATAACATCAAGTTCGTATTCAATCCGGTCGGTAATTTCTTGGGTTAAATTTTCACCATAATGCTCTTTAGCAGCAATATAAACAGCATCCCTAAGAGTTTCTTCGGCAGTTTTACCTTCTGGTAATTTAAATTTAGGAAAATACCATTTACCTAATTCAATTTCGACATTGCATTTATCAGCAATTTTTTGAGTATTTTCTAAAGCGTCTAAATAATCAGGGAACTGGGCGGCCATTTCCTCCGGTGATTTAATATAAAAATCAGGGATATCTAACATACTCAAACGTTTAGCGTCGTTGACGGTTGTTTGAGTATTAATCATCATTAAAATATCTTGAGCGAAAGCATCTTCCTTTTTGAGATAGTGAGCATCGTTAGTAGCAATAAGAGGAATGCCTAATTCTCGGCTAATTTTGATAATTCCTTCATTAGCGATATCTTGACCTTTAAGATTGGGATGACGTTGAATTTCAAGATAATAATCTTCACCAAATAGTTCTTGAAAATCTTTGGCTCGTTTTTTGGCTTGTTCATAATTATTATCTAAAACTAGCTGAGCAATTTCACCTTCAATACAAGCACTACAACAAATAATACCTTCATGATATTTATTTAAAATTTCCCAATCGATACGTGGTTTATAATAATACCCTTCAATGTGGGCAATACTGACAATTTTCATCAGGTTTTTATAACCTTGTTGATCTTTAGCTAAGAGGATTAAATGTTGGTTGCGACGATTATTGGCTGATTTATCAAGTCGACCGTTGGGAGCCATGTATGTTTCACAGCCAATAATGGGTTTAATTTCGGCTTTTTTGCAGGCTTTATAAAATTCGATGGCGCCATACATAGTGCCGTGATCAGTGATAGCAATAGAATTCATCCCCATTTCTTTGACAGTGTTGACTAGGTTTTTTATTTTGGTTAAACCATCAAGAAGTGAGTATTCTGTGTGGACGTGTAGGTGAACAAAAGACATATTAGTAGTTTAAAGTTAAAACTAAAAAGTTAAAAGGCTATTAAAATAAGTCAAATTTTAAAAATACTGACATTGTGCGGTGATTAAAGCATTTGTTGAAGGGCTTTAATCCGATCTTCAATGGGTGGGTGGGTAGAAAAAAGACTGGCGATTTTATTGCCTTTGAAAGGATTAATAATATAAAGTGAAGCAGTGGCGGTGGAGGCGGTATCTAGAACAACGTTGTCTTGAGAAATTTTAGTTAAGGCATTGATTAAGCCTTGAGGTTGTCGGGTTAATTTAACAGCTGAGGCATCGGCAAAATATTCTCGACGTCGAGAAATAGCTAATTGAATTAATTGAGCAATAATTGGGGCAAAAATAATTAAAATAAAACCGATTAAAGTAAGAATGGCACTGGCTTGATTATTTTCACGATCATCATTTTTTCTAAAAAATGATGATCTGTAGGCCATATTGATAATTATCGATAATGAACCAATTAAAACACTGACGATGGTCATTAGAAGAGTGTCGTAATTTTTTATATGAGAAAGTTCATGAGCGACAACTCCTTCAAGTTCGGTGCGATTAAGTTTTTCCAAGAGACCAGTGGTAGCACAAATCACTGCATGATTTGGATCGCGACCAGTAGCAAAAGCATTCATTGCATCGGTTTCGATGACATAAATTTGAGGAACTGGTGTTTGGTTGGCGATACTTAGGTTTTCAACCACGGTGTAAAAGTCAAAAAATTCTTTTCGAGTGGCTGGTCTAGCTTGGTTTAAAGTTAAAACAATTTTGTCACCCCAAAAATAGCTAGTAAAGGAAGAACCTAGGGATAGAATAAAAGCAAAAATTAGAAGAGAACTATCTAGGTTGTAAGCGTTAGTAATAACTAGTGCCACGCCAATAATAAAGGCAGTAAAAAAAGAAATAATTACGCCAGAGCGAATTTTGTTTTTAGTAATTTGTTCGTAAACGTTGACCATACTTTAGTAGAAAGTATAAAGTGGAAAGTTTAAAGTTAAAAGTAAAATAACTTTTATAAATTTACTTTGGGATTTTTGAGATCATCAGAAGTGACTGTGGTAGCAGAAGCACTGTCAGGCATAGATAAACCTTTTTCTTCTTTAAATCCGAAAAGTTGGGCAACCCAGACACCAGGAATAGTAGCAATGGCAGTGTTGTAGTCGGCAGTAAGATCAATAAGAGTACGTCGAGCATACATAATTTTGTCGGCAGTATCACGAAGTTCGTCCATAAGATTATTGACGAGTCCAGAACTTTGAATTTGAGGATTACTTTCAACTATTACTTTTAGTGAGCTAAGAACTTTGTTGACACTTTCTTGGGCTTTATCAATTAATTTTGGGTCATTGCTGGAAGCAGCAGTTTCAACCATTTTTCGAGCACTGGTTAACTCATCAAAAATACTTTTTTCGTGCTTCATGAAGCCTTTGACTGAGTCGACAAGGTTGGGAATAAGGTCAGCTTGACGTTTGAGTTGGTTGCCGATTTCTTGAAGAGAGGCTTTGATTCGAACCTGAAGAGTTTTAAATTTATTATAAAAACTCATTAAAACTAGGGCTAAGATGACGATAATTGCCAAGAAAATAAACATATTGGTTTTTAAATAAATTTTAATGTGATTGATTATAACATTTTTTAGCCTCTTCAATTTCCGTTTCTCCAAGTCGTAATTCTGGTTTTATGTAATCTAATTTAAGAAAGTTATAGAGTTTTTCTTCGGTTTCAAATGTATGTATTTTGCCTGTTTTAAGGTCTTTAATACCATATTCAGAAACAGAATAACCTAGAGATAAAGCGTATTTGCGCAACAAAATATTATGTTGGCGAGAACCAGTGAAGTGTTGAACTAACGAGGCAAAATTTTTGGCTGGTTGAACCATAATATCAACACGGATATCAGGATAAATTCTAATTGAAGCTTTTTTGGACCCACGATTGATAGTTTGAATATTATCAGGATATTCCAAGAATTTATCTAAAATGATTTCTGATTTTTCGGCTTTAGCAACTAAATCAATATCCCCAATTGTGGTTGAGCGTCGGCGGAGGCTGCCTAGGGCAATAAATTCGATTTGAGGAAAAGATTTTTTCAAAAAGGCAATAATTTTGTCGGCATTATCCTTGGCTTCTTGATAACTCATGCGACGTGATTGACCAAGAAAAGCCAGAGTATTTTCAAAAATAGATTGTTCTGATTTGGCGCCAAAATTAGGCCAATTTCTGATTTTACCTTGGCGACAGTATTCAATTAATTGATCTAGCGCTTTGATTGGGTCAGAAGAAAATTTAAGTTTTTTGGTCAAAACGGAAGCGGTTTTTGGGCCAATGCCATTAATTTTGGTAAAAGTAAAAACCAAAGGTGAAATACCTTTGAAAGCTCTAATAATATGTGGGTGAAGTTTATTTTTGGTAAAAAGATAAGTGATTTTAGTAAAAATATTTGGTCCAATACCGGGAATATTGTCAAATAGTTGAGGGTCTTTTTGCCAAAGTTTAAAAACAGATTCGGGATAAGTTAAAATAGTTTCGGCGGCATCTTGATAGGATTTAATTCGGAAAAAATTTTTCTTTTTAATTTCGTAAGCGGTGGAAATATTTTGAAGCAATTCAGCAACCTCGGCATTAGAGTATTCTTTTTTGGATTTACTCATTAATTAATTATAACTCGAATTAATAAATCGTTGTTTAAAAGGGAAAGATTTGATATAGTATCAAAGTACTTAATAGACTAAGGGCTCGTGGTGCAGCGGTCTAGCACATCCGCCTGTCACGCGGAAGATCGTGGGTTCGAATCCCATCGGGCCCGCTTAGAATACTAATCCCCTACTTAGGGGATTTTTTAATATATAATTTGACCATGATTAAATTTGTTTATTTTGATTTCGGGGCGGTGTTGGTGAATTATGATGAAGTTTTTAGAAAGGTTTGTAATGATTTTAATTTAAATATAGATGAGTTCAAAAATTTCTATAATGATTTTGTTCTGGATATGGATGTTGGTAAAGAAAGTGTATCCGGATTTTGGAAAAAATCAGTGGAAAAGTTTGGACTTAAAAATGCTTTAGATTACAATTTGCCCAAATCTTGGGTGTCTGATTACAAGATAATTTATCCAGTTTTTGAGATGATTCATTCTTTGGAAGGTAAGGTAGATATGGGAATTATTTCAAATATACATGCTGATGTTTGGTGGGCAGCTTTTGAAGATAATTGGGTACCGAAAGTTAACTATAAACAAATATTAATATCTTCTGATTTGGGAGTGACTAAACCAAGTAGAGATATATATAAAATAGCCGAAGAAAGATCAAAAGTTCTACCAGAAGAAATTTTGTTTATAGATGATAAAGAAGAAAATTTGATTGAACCAAAAAAAATGGGGTGGAAAACAGTAACTTTTGATCAAACCAATGCTATTGATGGAGTTAATAAAATAATGGAATTATTGCAATTTTAGTCTAAATTTGAGTACTAATCCCCTACTTATGGGATTTTTTGATGGTATAATTCCGGAAGATACGAACAAAGGCGTTTGTATAGCGAGTTTTTGTTTTTAGTACTTTGGAAAAATTGTACTGTTTGTTTTATTTCCTAATATTGTCGAATGATTAAGGAGGTATGAATATGCTGATCATGGCAAATATCCTTGGCTTTGGCGGAGTGTTGATTTTTCTTGTTGGAACAGCATTGATTATCTTTAACTCTATTCCTGTCGACGACGACTATTTTTCTTATCGTGAAACATCATGGTTTGATGAAGTTGACAGCCGAACGAGCCGATTTTATTGGGGAAAGAAATTATTCTTGGATTCGGCAATTTTACTGGCAGCTATGGCTGTTTTGTTATCTAAATTGCCGACATTTTGACCTGACCGTGAACCCGGATGAAATGCGAAAGCAGAGTAATTCGGGTTTATTTTTGAATGGTTTTTTGGTATTTGTAGTTTTTGGTTTTAGTAAAAATATTAGGTTACATACAGATAACAAGTTTCTGATATGATAATCTTTGTAGTACAAGTTAGGTAAAAAAATATCTAAATTTAGATATTTTATGAAAATAGAAGAAACAGAGAAATCGAAGAAGTCTTTTGATGAGAGCTATAAAAACCTTAGTATTACTGACCCTTCGTTAAGTTTTTCGGTGACGGATAAGAAAATTTATAACGAATTGGTTTGTTTAGTGAAGAATAGTGGTTCAATTATTGATTTGGGTTGTGGTCACGGTGGAAGTTTAAGAATTTTTAGAAAATTAAATGAGAAATCATTATTAACAGGAATTGATTTTTCGGATGTGGTTTTGGAATATGCAAAAAAAGTAATGAAAAATGATCGAAGATTGGTATTGATGAATGGCGATTTAAATCAATTTAATTTAGAAAAGGAAAAGTATGACCTGGTCTATTGTTCACAAGTTCTAGAACATTTATCAAAACCACAAAGACTTTTGAAACAAATATATCGGTCATTGACGTCTGGTGGGTCGGTCGTTTTGTGTACTGTTTATAAAAAAAAGTGGTCTTGGTATTTTTATAAAAATAGATTTAATGAAAGGTGTTTAACTAATGACCACATTAATGAGTATAAAAATGTTGACGATTTGTTAAATCAATTGAGGAAAGCTGGTTTTGATAATTATCATTATTCGACAGTATTGTTTCGGTTCCCATTAATTGATCCGGTTATACGGTTTATTATCGGATTTGTTAAAAATAAAAAAAATCATAAAATTATGTAATTCTGAGTTTATGATGTGGATTCGTTTTTGGGTGGCAGTACCGATATTGGGTTTTTATAATTTCCAAGTAATTGCTAAAAAATAAACTGTTTATTTAAAAAAGTAATTATATATCTTATAATATTGATTTTGGGGTTAGTTTTTGGTACAATCAGTGTATAGTTTTAGCCATAAAGCGGCGGAAAACTTGTTTTTTTGATTTGGTGCTTTTGCACTTTAAAAATATTTTTAATTCAAAATAGTCTATTCATTAGGAATACTTGGAGGTGTTTTGGATGCTAGGTTCAATATTGTGTGTATTGCAAATACCAATCGCTGTTTTAGTTTTAATTACCGGAGCAATTTGGTTAAGTTGTTACTATCATGAGTACTCAGTTGAGTATTTATGGAAACGCTTTTTTTTGATTACTGCTTCTATTTTGGTAATTATAACGTTAATTTTAAGAATATTAACTGTTTTTAAGATTTTTATGTTGTAATTGTTTGCCTCGGAGGTGGAAATGGAAACATGGAAGCCTTCGAGGCACCGAATTTGATTTGGTTTACATTCCAGGTTGGAGTGTAAAGAAAATAGAAAGAGGTGTCAAAAATGGAACGACTGACTTTGACTCAATGGTGGAATGTGTTATCTGAGTTTATTAAGGTAACAGGTTGCTCGTTGTTCGAAGGAGTTTGGTTTGTTGTCGACAAGTATGGTGAACCAAAAACAGAAGATGTTGTTCTTCAGGATTTTGAAGAGTGCACAGAACTGGACTAGATTGATCGACAAAACACTGGAGGTGCTTTGGAATGGGAAAAGTAATTTTTCTCAATGAAGAAGCACAAAAGATGTTTTCATCTTTACCAGATGAAAACAAAAATACCGGGAATGACGATTATATTTCAGAGAGTCTGAAAAAGTTAATCGATGCAGTCGATCAAGGCCTCTCTTATGACGAGATTAAAGAAAATGTTCTCGATCCAATCAAGTTTGCACGAGAGTATTGGATGGAATTATATTCCACAGCTGAAACGCCGAAAGAAAAGCGTGAGGCTGTCCTTGAATTAAAAAGGTTAATGTTATTAATCAATGGGAAACCCCTTGATTGATTAGAGATACAAAAGCACAACCCCTGGTTGATAAGCGCAGCATCAGCTGTATGCAATCACTGGGGGTATTTTTATTCTAAAATTCCATCAAGGTTGATATCGTAGATAATCTCTTCGGCAATGAGACGATAATTAAGAATTTCTTTTTTATCAAACCAAATTTTGATTTCTTTTTCGGCTTCGTCAACGGTACCTGAGGAGTGAATAATATTTCGAACAGCGCGAGCGTCAGTATCAGCGGCGGTATAAGAATCGATAGTGTAATCACCACGAATAGTTCCTGGGGCTGAAGTTAATGGTTCAGTCGAACCAGTAATTTTTCGAACGATAGAGACAGCTCCCATACCTTGCCAGATCATAGCAACAACTGGACCGCTACTCATAAAGTCCATTAATTTTCGGCGGATACCTTCAGCAAATTCAACAGGATCGTTACCAGGTAATGGTAAGCCTTTGGCTTTGTAAGATTCAAAAGTTTTAGTACCGCTTTTCAAAGCCCAATCAGGATCAATGGAGTAATGTTTGAGAGCAAGTTCTCTGGTAGGGATAACCATTTTTAATCCGACTAATTTAAGACCGCAAGTTTCATATCTTTTGATAACTTCACCAATCAAACTGCGTTGAACGCCGTCTGGTTTAATGATGACTAAAGTTTGTTCTTGTTTACTATCAAAATTTTTCATATGTGCCATATTTTGGAGGAAAAAACCGAAATAATCAAGCAGTAAGTGTATTGAATATATTGATGTTTATCGATATAATTGGCTTGTGGATAAAATATTCAAAGCTTTAGCGGATAAAAATAGAAGAAAAATTTTAACTTTACTTAAAGATAGAGAAAAGACTGTAAGCGAATTGTTAAGGGATTTTGATATTGGTCAAGCAACATTATCAAGCCATTTGGCGGTATTGAGAAAAGCTCAATTAGTCGATTTTAAAATAAATGGAAAACTCAGAATTTATAGGTTAAATTATGATTTGTTGGTTGCCTTTGCGGAGAATATGCGTAAATTTGTTGGAAAAATGGATAAATCATTTGTAGAAGAGATTGAAATTCGTACTCGAAGGGTGTAAATTGAAATTAATTTATAATTAATTATTATCTATACTTTAGTAGTATGAATTTTGCTGAAATTAAAAAGAAATATTTTAAATCGACCGAAGAAGTTGTTAGTATGTTTTTGGGTTTGGTAATTGTGATTGTGGTGGGAAGTTTAATTTTTAATTACTTTCAAAAAGGTAAAGGGACAATAGATATTCCCGGTTCAACTGATATTAAATTAACTGATAGTGCGGCTGAAAAATTAACTGAAAATGGAGAGAAAATTTATCAGGTTGTTAAGGGTGATAATTTGTGGAAAATTGCAGTTAAAGAATATGGTGATGGTTATCAGTGGACAAAAATTGCAGCAGCTAATAAATTAAAAGATGCTTCAGTTATTAGTGTTGGTCAAAAAATTGTATTACCAAAATCGGAAACAAATAAGCAAGTAATAACGAAACAAAATGACAGTAGTCAGACGATTTCTCAAGGTAGTGAATATAAAGTAATTCGAGGTGATAGTTTATGGAAAATTGCAGTTAGAGCTTATGGTGACGGTTATCAATGGACTAAAATTTGGCAAGAGAATAAATCTAAATTGGTTAACCCGAGTGGATTAGCTATTGGTATGATGTTGAATATACCTAAATTGAATTAGTTTGGCCGTGTTAGAATAATTTAGATGCGGCTATAGTTTAATGGTAAAATGTGTCCTTCCCAAGGATATGTTGAGGGTCCGATTCCCTCTAGCCGCTCTGAAATTAATGCCGGAGTAGCTCAGTTGGTAGAGCGAAGCTTTCGTAAAGCTGAGGTCGGGAGTTCGATTCTCCCCTCCGGCTCTGGTACAATACAAAAAGTATATGGCAGAATTTAAACGATCGCGTTTGGATCGAAAAACTAACGAACAAATAACTAAAAAAACAGTTTTTTTGGGACTGATTACTGTAGTCTTAGCAGTAGTAATTTTAGTATTTGGATTACCATTGTTGATTAAATTATCGGTTTTTTTGGGTCAAGGTAAAAGTAAAAATCAATCGGATAATGACGTTAAAAAAATGGCTCCGGTAGCTCCAAGATTAGTAATTCCTTACGAAGCAACTAATAGTGCTCAAATTAAGGTTAGTGGTTTTGCTGAAGCTAAAGTAACAGTGGAGTTATTTAAAAATGATGCTTCTATTGGTAAGACACAAGTAACTGATAATGGTGATTTTTCTTTTGATAGTTTGACTTTGGATGAGGGTCAAAATAAATTTACGGCTATGGCAAGTACTGATGATGCTGGTAGTGGCGATGATTCTAAGGCGGTGACTGTAGTTTATGATAAGACCGCTCCAGAGTTAACTTTGACTAATCCGAGTGAAGCCAGTTTAGATGTAGATTATGCGGATTTTGATATTATTGGAAAAACTGAATCTGGCTCGAGTGTGTCGGTTAATAACAGAATTGCTAGTGTTGACAGTGAGGGAAATTTCAAATTAAAATGGCAATTGAACACTGGTAAAAATGAATTGGAAATAACAGCAGTTGATTTAGCTGGTAATGAAACAAAAAAGAAAGTAACAATTAATTATTCTCTTTAAAGAATAATTAAACTAAGTAATATCCATGGGTAGAGTAATGAATTGGCGAACAGAGAGTGAATAATAGTGGCAATAAAACAAGACTGAATAGTGATATTTGATTTAATAAATATTTTCTTGAACCCAAGGATAAAAAGAATGCCACCAACTAAGCCAGTGGTAATAAAAATGGTGAGTAAACTACTATCAAAACCGCCATTAGCATGGGACATTTCATTGGTAGTCTTTTTAAAAAATGGAGTATTGTTGTAACCAATACCTAAAAATGGATGTTGTTTAAATAAACTTAAACCCTCTTGGTAATTTTCAATTTTGGCTTTAATTGAAGAGGTTCTTTCAAGTTTAGTCCCCTCACCTGGTTGTCTGGGTAATAAAAAGATGGTTAGCGTAATTAATAATAAAGTTGATAAAAAGATAGAAATTTTTTTATTTTTCCAAGAAATATAGGCAAAAGCAAAGACCAAAGACAATAAGCTTGATCGACTATAAGTTAATGTTAGGGCTATATAAGTTACAATTAATATTGGCCATCGGTAAGGTATTTTTTTGTCTAAAAAAACTTTAATGAGGAAAAATAAATAAATTAAACCAGTAAATGTTGGGTCAAAATAGGTGCTAATTAATCGATAAAGATGTGGGTCCCAATTAGCAATATCGAAATAAGTGAAATCTGGCCAAATAAAATATTGAATCAAGCCAAAAACAATATTGGCAATAATTGATAAATAAAATAATTTTTTGAATTTTTTGTCTATTGTTGGCGGAAAAATAAAAAGAGATAGTAAACAAGTTAATCTAATTAAATAAAAAAATGGTTTGAGTGAATAAATTTGGAATTTTAATAAGGTAAATCCTAAAAGGAACCAAGAGTAAATCAAAAAATAAACTAAAAATTTATTTTTAACCTTGAGCGTGTGATGTTTAAAATGAAGGAAAAGATTATAAAGACTGAAAATAATGATGGCTAGATCAATTAGAGGGAAATTAAACCCAAATAAATTGAGGCGGAAAACTTGGCCAATAAAAAAAGAAAAGCAAACGAAGATAAAAATTATTGTCGATACAAATGCCATAATTTTGCCTTATTAAGGAATACATGAAAGCTCATACATAAGGCCATAATTATACCGGCTGTGCCGTCCATAAACCCAAGACGTAAAAAATAATCTTCTATGAACTTCCCTATTGGGAAAAAGATAATTTGATAAATATTAACTTTAACTCCTTGAGAATACATTTCTCGAGATCGGATGTCAGTATAGAAGTTAATTTTTTGGATAAACGATTTAATTGTTTGATGGGAATAGTGTTTGATAATGAGATTAGTTTTTTTAGTGTCTTTTTTGGTGGTCCAGACTTCGTGAACTTGACCAGTGAAATGACCGTAGTTTTTATTAAACAATCTAGTGAAATTTAAGAAAGCGTTTTCACCGTGAGACAAAGTTTTTCCAAGAAAAATATCTTGTCGTTTGAAGGAATAAGATTTATATTGATGTTTATCGAAATGATTTAAGAATCGGATTAATTTTTTACTTGGTTGTTCGTCAGCATCAAGGGAAAATATCCAATTGTATTTGGCTTGAGAAATACCGTAGTTGCGTTGAGTGGCAAAATCATTATTTAGAGAGTGCTTAAAAACTTTGACTTGGCGGTGTTTGGATTCAAGCTTTTTGGCAAGTTCAACAGTACTATCAGTGGAATCATCATCTAAAATGATTATTTCTTTAATTGCGGGACACTTTTTAAGCCAGGTAAAATTTTTCTCAAGATTTTTGGATTCGTTACGAGTGAGAAGGAGGAGAGAGAGATGATTATAAAGTTTTTTCATTTTTGATATGGTTATTGTAGTACTCTATTATTTTATCAGAAGTATACTTCCAATCTATCGTATTTATCTGTTTAAATTTTAAATTATCTCTTGATAAGACTTTTTCAAGTATTTTTCTGGCTTCATTTAGGTTTGAATATAGATATCCATTAATACCGTTTTTAATTATTTCTGGTGTTCCACCTTCTTTTTTACCTAATACTAGACATTTATTTGATGCTGCTTCAAGAGTGGTTATTCCAAATGGTTCATTATTGTTATTTGCTAAAAATATTGAATAGTATTTATATAAATCGTCTTTGATTTTGTTGTCCTCTGTTTTAATTATATTAAGGAAAACTTTTTTCTTTTTTGCGAGTTTATAAATTTTTTTTGTTTCAAAAACTTCTCTTCCGAGAATTGTTAAGTTATTAGAGATACCACTTAATTGATTAATAGAGAAATCGTGGCCTTTAATTTTTGATAATTGCCCTACGGATAATATTTTTTTATTGTTTTTTATTGAGATTTTTTTGGGCTTTATTGATTTAAGTCCTGGATATATGACTGTTGAATTTTTATGATAGATTTCTTTTAATTTTTTTGCTGTAAATTTGGAGTTTGAAATTATGTGTTGAGCATACTGACAGTTTTTCCAATCAATATATTTAATCGGTAGTCTAATTAGTCTTGTCAAAATTCGTTTTGGTTTCCAATAATCAAATGATGTTTTTTCATAAAACTCTCTTTTTGTTTCTGTAAAAAAATAGACTACTTTATTTTTGTTTTTAATATATCTTAATACGTAAGGGGATTGGGTTAGTAAACACGGGAAAACTATTATTAGATCGTATTCTTTTCTGTTAATATCTTTGGCAATTTCTTGATTTATTTTTTTTAATTTTGAAAGAATAAAAAATAATTCTTTAAAAATACTTTTATTTTTTTTGTATTTGTATAGGAAAAAGTTATCAGCCAGTTGCTTATCTATGTTTTTCTTAAAACAATAGATGTCTATCTTATTCTCTTCCTTAAGATATTTAACGGAATTAATTATCGAATTTAATGCTCCTCCTGCTTCAAGGTTATGAAAAATTGCAATTTTCATTTGATTATTGATTCTTTATTTATTTAAAATATTATTTAGTTGTATGTGTCGAATATTTAGGTTTGTGTGTTTGTTTTGTTTTTTGTTTGCTTTTGTCTCTAAAATTTCGGCTGTTGATTATTTTACTGAAAATTTTGATGTTAGTAATGATTTAAATTGGAATTATTTTTGTAATTATTATGAACGTGAGACATGTGATATTGGATCAACTAATATTTTTTATGGTGATGGAAGTATTACATTGAATTCTAATACCTCAAACTTCCCTGTTGTTATCTCTAAGAGCGATGTATTTCCTTTAGAGAGTGATTTTTATTTAAAAATTAAGTTTAGATATCCAACTATTACACATAGGGGTGTTGGATTAGGTATTGGTTTTACTGGTCCTGCTCCATATTATAAATTGTATTCACAATTTGGTATTTGGAATGACACTAGTAGTGACGATGGTTTTAAGTTTTATTATAATGATTTTGGTGATGGTTCTTCTCAAAGTTTTTGCTCTAATTTTACAAATTCGACCAGTGATACATCTACTAGACAAACAGTTTCTAATATTAGATTATCTGATTCTTTATGGCATTTATTTGAAATATATAAAGTTGGAAATTATTATAAAGTTTATATAGACAAAGATATAAATGTTGCTCCTATCTTTACTTCAATTATAAGAGGTAATTGCATTCCGAGAAGAATTTGGTTCGGTAATTTTATAGAAGATGGTGGTGGAAGCTGGACTAATCTATCTTTGGATGAAATAAGTATCTCTAGTACTTCTGGTTCGACTCCTACTGAGACACCGATGGCGACTGAAACACCAACGCCGACGCCAGTGGAGAGAAAGAAAAAGATTTTTATACTGCCTGGTTTAGGAGCAAGTTGGAACTCAAAGGCAATAGTTTATGGTCAAAATGTTGGTAATAGTGATTGGAAAATGACGCCATTTGTAAATAATTATGATGGATTAATAGAGCTAATGAATAAAAATGGATTAGAAAAAGATAAAGATTATTTTGTTTGGAATTATGATTGGAGAAAAAGTATTAGTGATATTGAAAGTGATTTTAATGATTATTTGAATGGTAAAAATTTATCTGACAATGATGATATTTATTTGATTGGTCATAGTTTGGGTGGTGTAGTGGCTAGATTGTGGTCTCAAGACCATAGCGAAAATTCTAATATTAAAAAGGTAATTACTTTGGGGTCGCCAAATATGGGTTCTTTGGATTCATATTCAGTATGGAACGGTGGAAAAGTTTTAAAAAATAATGGATTATCGTCAGCAGCTTTTAATTTAATCCTGGGACTACAAAATAAGGGTTTTGTATTAACTGATTTAAATAAAATTAGAAATTATGCTCCGGTGGTTAAAGATTTATTGCCGGTTTTTGATTATGCGACTAAAAATAAAAAAGTAATCTCATGGAAATCAATGGAAAGTCATAATGATTTTTTGGAAACGAAAAATAATAGCGTTTCAGTCATTGATGATAAATTGAAGTTTATTGTGGGGGTAGGAATGTCAACTCCAGAGGTATTAACTTTGGGTAATAGGTCATGGGTTTCTAAAACATTAGGAATATGGCCTGATGGTGAGACTTTGAACTATTTAAATAATAATGGTGATGGGACAGTTTTGAAGAAAAGTGCTAAGTTGAACTCGGAAAATTTTGTGGAAATTAAATCGGAACATGGGGAAATTCCAAGTAAATCAATTGGCCAGGTGGCTTTGGATATTGGATTATCTAACGTAAGTATCGCGTCAGTTTATAACGATAACTTTTCTGATGGATTATTGGTTTTTGTTGGTTCGCCGGTAACTTCTTATTTGCAGTGTGGTAGTGATATTTATCAAGAAAATGATGGTTTTATTTTGGCGAAAAATAAAAATTATAGCGATTGTGATTTAAATTTATCCCCGACTGATAATGGAATAGTTCATGTAATTTTAGGTAATTTGAAAAACAATCAATGGAGTTATTTTGAAGATGAAGTGACTTTAGGAAATTCAGAGAAAATAAAAATTGATTTTAAAAAAGCAGAAATTAAAACTGATATTAGTAATAAACAAATTTTAAGAGACCAAATAAAGAGTGATTTAAAAAGCTTGGGCTTGGATAAGGCGATTAAATTTTTGAACAAAAATGATCTTGGAAAAGTGGTTTGGTATGTTTTTGAATATAGAAATAAAAACGAAGAAAGATTTGTAAGTCAGAGAATTTTGGATAATTTATTTATACTTGGGTCGATAATTAGTCCGGATAAAATTAGGAGTAATTATAAATGGTTGGATTTATACACTGATTTAATGGATAAAACTTTAGAAATAAAATCAAAAAAGAAAAA
>CAYRYK010000015.1:0-15042 GCA_964428535.1 uncultured Gammaproteobacteria bacterium
ATGTTGAGGTATCGTGATGGCAGAGGAAGAAATTTTGGTAATATGTTTTTTCAATTTTTGTCAGAAAAACAGGGTAATTTGGATGAAGTTGATGAGTTATTTGTTAAATTAACTGGAGCTGATTTAAAAGGTCAAATTATTCCTGTATCTTTGGGATTATCTAATGTTTGTTTAAAGACAATTTCTGGTAAAGAATATAAAGGAGAAAATTATGTGGATGATTTGAGAATGTCTGATGATAAAATTGCGAAAATTTGGTTGGAGCCAATGGTTGAAGCGAACCCAAAGGCTGAGTCAGCATTAATTGATTCTGAAGTAATAATAATTTGTCCTGGAACTACTTATGGTTCGATTTTACCTAATTTATTGCCTAAAGGGATGCCAGATGCTTACAATAAAAGTAAAGCAAAAAAAATATTGATGACTAATATTTTGGCTACAGCTAATGAAATTACTGATGCCACTCAAAGGGGTTATGTAGAGATTTTTAAGGATTATTTAAAGACTAAATTCCCTTTTGATTTGATTGTGATGGCTGATGTCTCTAAATTGGATTCTGATTTGTTTAATAAATGTTTGTCATATTACAAATATGAACACGCTAATTTGGTTAAAACTGTGGAAAATTATCCAATTAAAACAGTAGTAGAAGATGTGGCAATGATAGAAGAAAAGAATATGAGATTGAGACATAGTGAGGAAAAATTGGGTAATTTTTTTAAAAATTTAGTTATTTAAATATTAGTTATTAAATAGTTAAAAAGTTTTGGTAGAATGGGATTATGTCGCAGAAGAAGTTAAAGATGATGAGAAAAGAATCGGTTGTCGTTAATGAATCTATTGAATTGTCTAAAAAACCCGGATTTAGAGAAATTATTAGATCAAATTGGAAGTTTTTACTAATTTTGTTGTTATGTGCAGCTGGGTTGTACTTCAATTCACTTAAAGGTGATTTTGTTTCTGATGATTACGCTTCGATTACTCAAAATACAGAAATCAAAAGTTTAGGGCCATCTTTTAAATCGATTGGGGCAATGACGGCGTTAACAAATAGCTTGCTGGCCAATATTTTCGGTATAACTAGTTCAATTCCCTACCATACTTTTAATTTGATGTTGTATTTGATGGTGTTAGTATCAGCATTTGTTTTTGTATTTTTGATAACTGAGAGTAAATTGGTATCAAGATTTAGCTTGATTGTATTTGCAGTACTACCGGTTCATGTGGAGGCAATTTCTTGGATTTCTGGTAGACCATATTTGTTTGTGGCTTTGTTTGTTTTGATAATGCTAGATTTGTTAATTTTATTTGTAAATCGGAGAGAAAAAAAATATTTGTGGCCGATATTGATATTACTACCAATTTTATTTAAGACCGATAGAATTAGAGGTTTTGCCTTTGTTATACTGGGTATTTTGTATTTGTTAACTTTTAAAGAAAAATTGGGTTATAAAATTAAATTTGGTCGGATTATTTTGGGAGTATTAGGATTAACATTGTTTTTAACATTAGTGTCTTGGCCAGTTATTAAAGACAGAATTGATAATGTAAATTCTGGAGTTAACGTCTCTGATAGTATTTTTTATAATCCTTTTTTTCAGTATCCAACGGCCATACCAAAGTATCTTCAATTGATTTTGTTTCCTACAGATTTGACTTTGTATCATACGATGTATGTGGCCCCAGATTGGTTTAATTGGGTTATTTTATTAGTTTATTTGTCGGCTGTTGTTTGGTTTTATTTTAAAGATAAAAAATATTTTTTTGCTTTGGTTTTTATTTTTGCAGCAACGGCACCATCAATGGCTCCAATTAAAGTTAGTTGGTTGGTGGCAGAAAGATATGTCTTTTTAGGATCTTTGGGGGTAGCAATGGTTTTTGGTTTATTGATGGAGAGATATTGGACAAAGGGTAAATATTTAGTGATTGGATTTTTGTCTCTTTTGGTAGCTGTTTATGGAGTTAGAGTATATTTGAGAAATATTGATTGGCAGACAAATCATAATTTATGGGTATCGAGTTGCCAAGTATCTCCTAATAGTCATAATGCTTGGAATAATATTGGGGATGATTACGATAAATTGGGACAGTACGAAAATGCGATTAAAGGGTTTGGTATGTCTTACACTATAAAGCCAAATTATGCAGATGCTTACCATAATCAAGCAAATATTTTTTATAAAATTGGTCGTTTGGATTTAGCTAGGAACAGTTATGAACAAGCATTATCATATAATCCGAGTCTTTACCAAACATATTTAACTTTATTGCAACTCGATTTGATGGAGAAGAAGAAAGACGATATGCTAAGACATTTGTCTTATTTAAATCAGATAAAACCAAACGATTTGCAGGTAGCCTATATAACAGCAACGGCATACGCTCAAATGGGAATGATGGATGAGGCAAAAAATTTAACAAAATTGATGTATCAACAGTTTCCAAATATACCTGAAATTAAAAGTCTCTATCAACAACTGAATTCTACTGAAGCGACTTCAAGTCCAAAAAATATTAAGCAAAATTAAATTTTTTTATAGAATTTAATCAAATCAAGAGTTAAGTATTCCACTGAAAAGTGTTTTTTGGCTATTTCTAACCGTTGAGTATATTTTTGTTGAATACTGGGATTGTTTAGAAACTCGACTGTTTTTTTGGCCAGAGTTTTGAGATTTTTACTGGTAATAGCACAGTTCTCTTGTTTGAGACTATTAGACGCTTCGCTATTACCATCGTTAATAGCAATTACTAGATTGGAGCCCATATAAGAGCCGATTCTAATAGGATAGTTGGCTTGTTCACAAATACCGTCACCGGAAAGGAATAAAGCGGCGTCGGCGGTATATAAATATTCTTTGTTGGTAATATATCCAAGGTTGATGATATTGGAAAATATTTTTGGGTTGATTTTACCTTCTAAATGATCGCGTTTATAGATATCTTTGGGATTGAAATTACAAAGTAGTTTAATTGAAGGATCTAGTTTAACAATATATTCAAATGTTTTAAAAAATTTATAAGGTCGATTAGCGCCAAAAGTATTGCCATAGGCAAATAGGTATTTTGCTTTTAGATCTAATTTAAGTTTTTTACGATATTGGAGTTTGTTTTGAGGGTTAAATTCTGAAAAGTCGGTACCATTGATAACTTTAATAATTTTTTTGGCCCCGCGTTGACGAAGGAGTTTGACTAAGGTGTCACTAGTGACACAATAATTTTTGAAATATTTAGGCAATTTATGTTCACAAAAATAAATGTATTGTTTAAGAGGAAATTTGGCTGGAAATGTGTCTTCGAAGATTTCATCCCAATCCATGACAATTTTTTTACCTAAGGTTTTTAAAACAACAGAGGGAATGTTTGATTCAAATTGCATAGGCATGGCAGCATGGATGATGTCGTACTGTTTAAATAGACCAAAAAAAGTCGCAATAATACCTCGCAAAATACGTCCGTTAATATAAAAATTAACGTAAAGTCGAGGCAGTTGATAGAGAGTTAGGTTTTTTTCGATAACTTTTTTTTCGATTTTAGGGAAAAATTTTTGATTACTACCAACGAGCAAATCAACTTTAATACCGTTTCTGGCTAAACCTTTACAAATATTGAGAGCTCGAAAATAACCGCCAAAATTAATAAAACATGGTTCAATAAAAAGAATTTTCATATTAACCTGTTAGAAGATTTAATACAGCTTTGGGATTTTTTAAACTGTATTTTAAATAGTATTTTATATTTTGAACGGTAGCGAGTAATTTAATTTTTAGAATCATATTTAAATATTTTTTATCGTGACGTTTTTCGAGATTTAAAAATAAATGATCGTCAAGAAAATCAAAAGGGTCTTTCTTCCAAAATCGAAAACAGGCTTTTAGTGGAATTTCAGTAGAAATACGATTAAGATCCATATGATCGGAAACTAGATCATGTTCCTGGCAAAATTGCCACATTTTGGTACCAGGATAAGCGGCCAAAAGATAAATATTAGTAACATCGAGTGGATATTTTTTCATGGTATTGTAGGTAATCTTGAGATCTTCTATAGTTTCAGTTGGACTGCCGACAATAAAACCAGCGGTGACATCAATACCGTATTTTTTACAAAGTTTTATGGTTTTTAGATTATCTTCGACTTGAACTGAGTGAACTTTAAGATAATCGAGCATTTTAGGACTGTAAGTTTCAAAACCGAATGAAAGACGTTTAAAATTAATACTTTTTAGAGCCTTGATAACTTTTTCATCAGCTAAATTCGATCGGGCTTGACCGATAAAGGTAATATTTTTGTGCCAGCCGCGTTTTTTAATTTCTTTGACTAGTTTGATTATCCTCTCTTTTGGAGCGATAAAAAGATCGTCCCAGAAGGTAATACCGTCAATATGATAGGTATTAATAAGATGTTCCATTTCTTTGATAACATAATCGACAGAATGAAAACGAAATCTTCCCCAGTGAGCGGACGAAGAACAATAAATACAGTGATATGGACAACCACGTGAGGTAGTAATAATCATCATACGTTTGATATTGTAGAAGTTGCGATGATTTTTTAGATAATTTTCCATAGAAATCATGTCTCTAGCTGGAAATGGGAGCTCGTCGATATTGGGAATTAATTGACGCGGTTTAGTGAAGTGAAGATGACGGTGATAAAAGTAAATTAGACCATCAATATTTTGAAGGTGAGCGTGATTTATTTGTTTGTTTTGATAAAGTTTGATAACTTGGCTGAGGGTAATTTCGCCTTCACCCAAGATACCAATATCAAAAATTTTATTAAAACTGTTAGGTGCGGTGCTAATATGGATACCGCCAATAATAATTAAAGGATTAATTTTTTTTCTAATTTTTTGGGCCAAGTCGATAGCACCTTGATATTCAACCGAAGCACCAGTTAGTCCGACAATGTCCGGTTTAAATTTTAAAATTTCTCTCATCGGATTGGAATGATCGATAATTTTAATTTCAACGTTTGGCATTTTTTGCCTAATATATGCGGCTAAACTTAAAAGTCCAAAATGGGGTGTATTACTTTGAAATTGAAGTTGATGATAAACCAAGACTAATCGGGTTTTTTTGTCCGTCATATTATTGTTTTGATTTGGAAATAAGGGAAGCGAATATTTTATTAAATAGTTTATTATCGTAAACGAGTTTTCTAGAAATATTAGCAAATAAAGGTATGCGGGTAAATGTATAAAAGCAATAACCGAGAATTTTGCCAAAACGGAATAAATAAAGTTTCCTTTCGTATAAATTAAAACCTTGTTTCATAATTTTAATTCTTTGTTCTTTGGTAAATTCTTTAGTTTCGAAAATTGGATTGATATCACGATAAGAAATGTCTTTGAGGTATTTATCTTTGGGAAATAAAAAATGAGCATGTTTAATAGCCCAATCGTAAACTTCAGTTCCAGGATATGGAACTAAATTATAAAAATTAACATAATTTGTATTTAGACTTTTGGCAAATTTTAAGGTTTCTTGAGCATCTTGATAAGTTTCATCTTGGTGACCGACAATAAAATTAACAGCATTTTTAATTTTGGCTTTATTAGTGAAATCGACCGCTTGTCTAACTTGATCAAGAGTAATATTTTTTTTGATTCTATCTAAAACTTTTTGACTACCAGATTCACAACCATAAGCAATAAAATAACAACCAGCTTTTTTTAGTTTTTTGAGGAGTTTAAAGGTAATGTTGTTAACGCGAATGCCGTTATAAAGTTGAAATTTTATTTTAAGTTTATTTTTGATGATTAAATCACAAATTTTTTCGGCCCTAGAGATATCTAAGGTGAAACAATCGTCGTTAAAGTCAAAATGATTAAAACCCTTTTTGTACCAATATTTAATTTCTTTAATGACATTTTGAGGACTTCGGGGGCGGAAATTTTGACCCATCGATAATCTGACTGAGCAATAATTACATCCATAAGGACAGCCACGTGAGGTAATAATAGGAACAATTTTTTCGATATAGCAGGGATATTTTTTTATATCAAAACTTTCATAACTAGGGAAAGGTATACTGTCTAGATTGTAAATTGGTGGTTCTTGAGGATTAATGATGGGTTGACTGTTTTTAGTTTTTGACCAAATTAAATTTGGTACTAACGAAAGATTTGGTTTATCTTTGGCTAATTCGTCTAGAAATTTAACAAAGGAAACTTCAGATTCGCCATACATAGCAAAGTTGACTTTGGTTTCTTTTAAAATAGTTTTTTTGTTGGCAGAAGCGTGAGGACCACCAATGAGAATAGGAATTTTGGTTAATCTGCGGACTTCCTGAATGGTTTGGTAAAGATATTTGTAGGCATAACTAAATCCAGTGATACCAATTAAGTCAGGCTGAAATTGTTTAATGGTTTCTTTGATTGTTTGAAATGGTTTTTTTTCGATACCGCAATCAATAATTGCGACTTGATGGTGTTTTTTTTTAAGAACTGAAGTGAGATAAGCAATACCAACATGAGGATGAATCGGAATTCCCTTTTCTGTACCAAACATGGACTTTACCTCGGGAACAATAAAAAGAATTTTCATAAATTAATTTGTTGGTGATGAATGAGTTATTATATTTCGGGAAGCAAAGAATTTACTAGTGTGATATTTTAAACCGGTTTTGATTAGAAGGTGATGTTTTTTGAAAAGAAAATTGTCGTCAACTAGGCGTTGGTTTTGAATAATTTTTCGTTTTTTTAGGGTTTGATTTAGATGAAAAATATTCCAATTAATACCTTTGTAAGTATTGATGGCCGAACGAAATTTACCAGTAAGTAGGAAAAATGTACCTAGTGAAAACCAAAGAAAAATATTAATAGGAAGTATTTTTATTAAATATGGCCTCGAGAGATTTTTGATTAAAGTTTGAATATGATTTTTGGTACCATGAAAGCGAACCAGATAATTATTAAAATTTGGGTCGAGAATAGTTTTACTGGAAGAGAATTTGTGATAAACAATTGATTTGGGCGCAAAGGTGTTTTGATAACCTTGAAGCCAAGTACGCCAACCTAAATCAGTTTCTTCCATAAAAATAAAATAGTCTTGATCAAACTTACCGGCATTGATAAATGCTTGGCGCCGAATAAACATACCAGCTGATTTAGCAGCTAAAATATATTTTGTATTGTCGTATTGATGCTTATCAATTTCTCCATAAGTTCCAACTGAGTGAAGAAATCCTAGAGTACCTAACCATTCGCCGACATAATCAATTTGTTTTGGATTGTCCATCAAAAGAAGTTTTGATTGAACAATACCAATTTTGGGATTTTTTTGAAAATGTGATAAGGCTTCAATAATCCAATTGGGGTCAACTTTGGTATCGTTATCAAGAAAGGCAATAATCTCACCATGTGATTTATTAAAAGCTAAATTTCGGGCAATGGCCGGCCCGAGATTTTGTTTAAGGTCAATAAGAGTAATTTTGGAAAGATATTTTTGAAAATCTTTTTTAATTTTAGTAATACTTTTGTCGTGAGAGCCATTATCAGCGATAATGATTTCGTAATTGGAATATTTGTTAGCGATAATCGATTTTAGACAATCATTGAGTAAATGGTAGCCATTGTGGTTGACAATAATAATGGAAACTAGAGGTTTCATTGATGATTGTTTGGTTTTTCGACTAAGAAATTACCGATAGCTAAGCAGTCAATTCCGGTACCAAAGAAGGTCTTTAAAGCTTCCTTTGGGGTACAGACTAATGGTTGTTCAGCATCATTAAATGATGTGTTAATAACACCTGGGATTCCAGTAATTTTGGTAAATTCACTAATCATTGAATAATAAAGAGGATTGTCGGTTTTAGTGACACTTTGAATTCTGGCAGTTTTATCAATATGAATCCCCTGACTTAAGTCTTTTTGACCTTTTTTATTAGTATCAAAACCAAGAACCATGAATGGATGAGGATAATAATTATCAAAATAATTTGGACCAGCTTCGTCTAAAATACTTGGGGCGAATGGTCGCCAGTCTTCACGATGTTTGACTTCATTATTAATCTTATCTTTCATACCTTTTAATCCAGGGTGACCAAGGATGCTACGGTTACCTAGTGCTCTTGGACCAATTTCCATACGACCTTGAAACCAACCAATAATTTTGCCTTGTGAAAGAAGTTGAGCGACTTTTTGGTCGATTCTCTCTATTTTTTGATAATTAATTTTGGCACCTTTAAGAACAGATTCTATTTCTTTATCGGAGAATTCTGGTCCCCAGTAAGCGTGAGTCATTTTAAAGTTTGGTTTTTCACCTAATCTATGGCTAATTTCTAGAGCTGAACCAATAGCTGTGCCAGCATCTGATGAAGCGGGCTGAATAAAAATATTTTTTACAAATGGAAGCTTTTTGATTTGAGAATTCATATCGCAATTAAGGGCAACTCCGCCAGCCAGACATAAATTATGACTCGGGTTTTGTTCGTAGGCCCACTTAGCAAGTGATTGACCGGCCTTTTGAGTAAAAGCCTGAACCATATGAGCTAAATTTCGATGAGTATCGTTAAGTGGTTCATCTTTACTCCGTTTTGGCCCGTATTTATCAAAAATCATTTTTTTCCAATTGTGAGTTAAGTGGTAGCCGGTTGGAGTTATCTGCCAATATTTTTGATAATTAAGATTTTTTTTGCCCCAAGCGGCTAAACCCATAGTTTTACCTTCGTGACTGTGAGGTTTGAAACCAATAAGATCAGTAATTGATTCGTAGACCCAACCGAGGCTTTGATTACTACTAATACTTTTAATTTTTTTAAGGCCTTTTGAGGTACCAACCCAAACGGAGCCTGAATCTTCTTCACCTTGGCCGTCAAGAGTGATGACGTTGGCTTCTTTAAAACCGGAACAATAAAAAGCACTGGCAGCATGAGCTAAATGATGAGGAACAAAATACATTTTTAATTTGTCAGAACCAGACATACGAAAACCTTTGTCTTTGAGCCAATCAGTGAGACGAATTAGCCCAACGTAATATTCAGCGAAGGCGCCGAATTCCCGAAAACCTCTTTTAATATTTCTATTCTTTAAATTTTCCCAAAAAGATCTTAAATAATAATTAATTGGATGATGATAACCAAAGGTGATAATGTCGATGTCTGATGGTTTAATTTTTCCCTGTTTAAGGCAAAATTCAATTGATTTAGTGGGAATAATTCTAGGTGAGTGTTTGAGACCGTTAAATCTTTCTTCTTCTACAGCGGCAATTAGTTTGCCGTCAATGATTAAAGCGGCGGCAGAATTCCATGACATGGGAGCGGTGAGCCCTAAAATTTTCATATTTTTTTGATAATTAAAATAAATTTAACCATATTATTTAAAAATTGGGTTGAGTGAACAGCATCTAAAACAAGCAGGTATGGTTTTGTGCTTTTGAATATATTTTTGAAATTTGAGAGTTTTGGTATTTTTCCAAATATCTTCTAATTTTTCTGTTTTGATATTTCCTAAAATATAACCATGACACATTTCAATATCACCATTACCTCGAAGAAAAACTTGATTGAATGGTGAGGTACAAGTAGATTTTTTGGTGGGAACTGCACCGGTATAAAAACTTTCGACGTCCATAGTGATGGGTAGAGTAATTTTTACTTTTGACTCCCCTGTTTTGATTATTTTTTGAATTTGATTTAATTTTTGAGAAATAATTTTTCTGTCTTTTTGATTGAAAAGGATTTTTTTGGAACCATGATATTCACCCCAAACTTCATTGCCAAATCCAGTTTTTTGAGAAAAATCAGATTGTTGTTTTTTGATTTTGTCGTAAAAATAAAAATGATGACTGATTGACCATTCATCGACGCCTAAATCTTGGACGATTTGATAAATTTGATCAAAATTTTTTATATTGGCTTGGGAAATAACAGTAGCAATACGAATATTTGGAAGTGATTTGTTACCACGAAGTTTAATAACTTTTTGAATCCCCTTGATTATTTGAGGAAAGGAGTTCTTGACTAAACCACGATAATATTGAGTGGCTTCGTCTGGGCCGTCTAGAGAAATAGCTAAAAAATCTAGACCAGAGTCAATTAATTTATCAGCCATTTTTTCTAAAAGTAAACCATTAGTAACCATGGCTTTGACAATTTTTTTCTGGTCAAGATATTTAACAATTTTAATAATTTCTGGGTGCATTAATGGTTCTCCACCAGCTAAAGAAATTGATGGAGAAAATTTAGCTATTTCATCAAAAAGTGGTTTAAGTTGGTCAAATGAAAGTTCTTGAAGATTTTTCATTCGGGAATTAACAACGTGACACATAGGACAGTTGAAATTACATTTTTCGGTAATAAAACAATTTATAGTTCGAGGAAATGGTGTGGCTTGGTTTTGATAAAACAAATTGTCGGTTAAAGTATTAAAGGCAGTTTTGGGATATTTGATAGCTAGGTCAATTTTTTTTGAGAGATTAAGTTGAGCCATAATTTAAAAATACATAGTGATTAATTTTATATTTTTGGGATTAAAGTATTTTTCTGTATATTTAGGACAATTTTGTTTCATTTGTTGGAGAATATCTGAGTGTTGATAAAGTTTATTAATGGCTTGTTTAAAGTTGTTAACGGTTGGTTTAACTAAAATAGAGACACTTGAGTCAACTATTTCAGGGATAGTACCAAGGTTGGAGGCAACTACGGGCAGGCCAGAAGCAACTGCTTCCATGATAGTTCGAGTAAAACCTTCTTGGTATAAGGCTGGTTGAATAAATATATCAGATTGAGAATAATAATCCAAAAGTTGGTCATTATTGACTTTGCCAACAAAATTAAGATTTGGACTAAGATGATTTTTGATAAATTCTGTTTCTGGGCCAGAGCCGATCATAATGAAATTGATTTTTGGCATTTGCTTGGCTAATTTTATGACAATTCGAGTACCTTTTTTTGGGATTAATCTGGAAACGAAAATAACTGTAAATTTTGAATGTGGTTGATTTTTTTTGGTATTAAATTTTTGAGGATCAATCCAATAGCGATAAGGTTTTATTTTGTTTTTTTTAACCCCCCAACTAAGTAGTTGTTTTTCTGACTCAACTGATTGAACTAAAACGACGTCTGTTTGGTTTAAAATTAGCCGGCTAATTTTGGCAGTGAGAGAGTTTGGTTGGTTGGAATAGAGGGCATGAGTACTAGTAAGATGTTTTTTGGAAAAAATTTTTGCCAAGAGAACACCACAGACAGCACCGTTAAATCCGTGTGAATGGATAACTTGAATTTTTGAATGGTTTTTTATCATCCAAAAAAAAGTTCGTAAAAAAAGATATGGGGTCAAATAAAGAAAGTCTAAAAGAGGATATTTTTCGACATGGTGGAAAATATTTTTCCCTGGCCATAAATATCTTTTGATGTGAATATTGCCATTAGTTTCGTTTGATTTCCAAGAAGTGTTAGGAGTGGTTAGCGGTGAATAGGTGTGAACATAAACATGATAGTTAAGATTATTTAGACCATTAACTAGGTCGGTAAGATGAGTTTCAACTCCACCGATATTTGGATGGAAAAAGGGAGTGATTAAAAGAATACCTTTGGTTTGATGACTCATAGTTTAATTAAGAATTTTTTCAAGAATATTTTGATTATCAAAAATCCAACGATAAATTTCTTCAAGCGTTTGTTCTTTGGTTTTGAGACAAGACCATTTGGAAATTTGATTAAACTTTGAAGCGTCGGAGACATATATACGGACATCGTCTGGGCGATTTTTGGTTTCTTGAGAAATAGGAATAGTGTTACCAGTAATTTTTTGACACAGTTGAGTTAACTCTAATAATGAAAAACTATTTTGGTAACCACCGCCAATATTGTAAATTTGACCGTTATATTTTGATAAATTATTTATTTGAATATCAATAACTCGATATAAATCGTCAATGTCGATAAAATCACGAACTTGTTTGCCGGTGCCACCAAAACCAATGTATGAAAGTGGTTTGTTTTGCCAAAAATGACGAGCTAGCCAAAGTGGAATAATCCCCTGATCGACTTTACCCATTTGCCAAGGCCCAGTAATGATGCCACAACGGTTAATAACTGACTTGATTTTAAAATTATGAATGTATTCCTGAATTAAAAATTCTGATGCTAGTTTGGTGGCACCATAGAGAGATCTTTGTTTACCAATGGGAAAATCTTCGGCGATGCCTTTTGGGGATATACCGGAAATGGTTTGATGGGAGTTAATTTCAAACCGGGATTCTTTTTCAACAAAAGATATTTGATTTAATTCGGCAATGGGATAAATACGACTGGTTGAAAGGAAAATTAAATCACAATTATTTTTTCGACAAAATTCAAGACAATTAATAGTTCCTAATAGGTTGGTGTGAATTGAATATTCTGGCGAGCTAATACCAGCCAAAACAGATGGTTCAGCAGAGCAGTCGATAATTAAGTCAATTGGTTGACTGAAATTGAAATCTTCTTGATTACGAACATCACCGTGAATAAAATTGATACCATGTTGAAGAATTCGATTAAGATTTAATTCAGAGCCGCGACGTTTGAGATTATCTAATATATTGATATTGGTTTTAGGATAATTTTCTTTTAATTTTAGTGCCAAATTTGAGCCGACAAATCCAGCCCCACCAGTAATTAGGATATTTTTATATTTTAAGTATGAATTTGTTGACATAGTTCTTCTAAAATATCGTCAATGTTGTAAGAAAAATTCCAATCTGGAAAATCATGTTTGAATTTTGAAACATCAGAGATATACCAAATATGATCACCAATTCGATTTTGATCAATATATTCATATTGGGCTTTTTGGTGAAGGATTTTTTCTATTTTTTCAATAGCCTCTAGCATGGAGATATTGGAATTTCGGCTACCACCGGCATTATAAACTTCACCACATTTAGGATTTTGGTGATATTGCCAAAACATATTAACTAAATCATTGCAATGAATGTTATCCCTAACCTGTTTGCCTTTGTATCCAAAAATAGTATATTTCGTGCTAGTTTTAATACACTTTACTAAGTAGGCTAAGAACCCGTGAAGTTGAGTACTGCTGTGATTTGGACCAGTTAAACAACCACCGCGAAAAACTCCAGTATGTAGACCAAAGTATTTACCATATTCTTGAACCATGACGTCAGCAGCAACTTTTGAAGCACCAAAAATACTATGTTTTGATTGATCAATAGTCATGGTTTCATTGATGCCGTTTTTGAAAAAAGGATGTTTTGAGTCTATTTCATATCTTTTTTCTAATTCAACTAAAGGTAGAGTGTTTGGAGTGTCGCCATAAACTTTGTTGGTAGAAGTAAAAATAAAGGTGGCTTGGGGTGAATATTTTCTGTAATTTTCGAGCATGGTTAATGTTCCTAGAGCGTTGACACTAAAATCAGTTAAAGGTTCTTTAACAGCCCAATCGTGCGATGGTTGAGCGGCAGTGTGAATAATAAGATCAAATTTATGTTTTTTGAATATTTTTTCGATTTCTTCGTTATTTCGAATATCTTGATTGTAGAAAGTATATTGTTTGGAATATTTTTCAAACAGACGTTCATTATTCCATTTAGTACTACCTTCTGGGCCAAAGAAATACTCTCGCATATTGTTGTCAATTCCGACAATTTGGTAGTCTTTTTGAGCTAGAAATTTAACTGACTCTGATCCGATTAACCCGGCCGATCCGGTAACTAAAGCTTTTTTTGGCATATTTTATTGTTTCCAGTTGTCACGGTCGACAGCTTTTAATAAAAATAACTTATGTTTCAGGTAGGCAGATGAGTATACAATCAAGGTGAGGTAACAAGCAATTGGATGAAAAAACCAAGCAATGTCTGGCTGACGAAGATATCCTTTGATTGAGTCAATAATTCCAGGGATAAGGGTAATGGTGTATAAGGTAAATTTAAGGTTATTTAGAGAACTATTGGAGTTCCAATCAAATTGTCGGAGCGATTGATAATAATAATAGTCAGTTAAGCGTCGATTTTGCTTGCGAATAAATTTTTTGATCGATGATTCACAATATGTATGAATTATATCGATTTTAACCTTAGCAAAATAAATTGGTTTTTGAGTTTGACGAAGAACTTGAGAAATAATATCAATATCAAATAGATATTCAGATTTTAAGTTTTCTTTTAGAAAATTTGTCTTAAAAATAGTTCCATTAGCTCCAATAGTAGGTATAGGTGACGCGGGTTTGAATTTTATTAATATATATTTATCTTTATCGATTTGTTCAATCTTAAGATTAGTCCAGTTGTTATTGAGATAATTTTGTTTATCATAAACACCGGTAATAAAAGCATAAGGATCATTAGCTCCAATTAAGGCAGAATATCTTTCAATAAATCCAGATTGTGGTCTATAAGTAAATTTAATTGGTTCGGTACCAATAATTTTTGGGTCATGATTGAAGGGAAAGAGCATTTTTGGAAGCCAGTTTGATGTAGGTAAAATATTATCTGAATCAATAAGACAAATAAATTTTCCTTTGGCTTGTTTAATGCCGATTGCCTTACCAGCTTCAGCAGTTTTGAGGGGATTTTTTAAAATTGTTGAATGATATTTTTGAGCTATTTTAATAGTGTTGTCAGTTGAACCGCCATCTATAATGATAATTTCGTATTGATTTGAAGGAAATTTTTGTTGAGAAATTGATTCAAGACATTTTTTTAGAGGAACAGAAGCATTTAGGGTGGGAATAATAAATGAGATTTGAATCATGAAAAATCTTTAAGTTTCTTAATATATTTAAAGGCATAACTGGTTAGGTGTTTAATGTCTTCTATTGAACGGATAGAAATAATTTTTTTAATAAGAAATTTAGGAGTAAGAATGCCTTTGAATAAATTTTGAACAAGTTCTAGTTGTTTTTTTGAAGAGATAGGAGATTTTATAACTGGTTGACGCATATCATATTTATCCCAATCATTGGTTAAAAGTAATTTTTTTTGCTGACAATATTTAAATAAAGGTGTACCTGGATAAGGAATTAGTATAGTGGCTTGGAGACTGTCAGCTAGGCCTTGTCGAAAAATGTTTTTGGCTAGATTTAATGTATTTTCAGCTTG
>CAYRYK010000016.1:0-11346 GCA_964428535.1 uncultured Gammaproteobacteria bacterium
GATTTAGTTACACCAGCATCTTTGAGAGCTTTTTCGACTGGAGCAATAGTTTTTTGAATTAAATCATCAACTAATTTTTCCAATTCAGATCGAGTCATTTTTTTGGTTAAGTGAAGCGGATTACCATCTTTTTGAGTGATGAATGGCAAATTAATTTCGGTTTCAGCAGCAGAGGAAAGTTCAATTTTGGCTTTTTCAGCAGCTTCACGAACACGTTGTAAGGCTTGTGGGTCTTTGCTTAAATCAACACCATTTTGTTTTTGGAAATCATCAATAATCCAGGTAATAATTTTTTGATCAAAATCATCACCACCAAGGAAAGTATCACCATTAGTAGATTTAACTTCAAAAATACCATCACCGATTTCGAGAATAGAAATATCAAAAGTACCACCACCAAGGTCGTAGACAGCAATAGTTTCGTTACCTTTTTTGTCCATACCATAGGCTAAAGCAGCTGCAGTTGGTTCGTTGACAATACGTTGAACATTGAGTCCAGCGATTTCACCAGCTTGTTTGGTAGCTTGACGTTGAGAGTCATCGAAATAAGCTGGAACAGTAATAACAGCATCAGTAACTTTTTCACCAAGATATTTTTCAGCATCAGCTTTGGCTTTTTGAAGAATCATGGCTGAAATTTCTTGTGGAGTGTAAACCTTACCACCAATTTCAACAGCGGCCATTTTGTCTTTGCCAGCAACTATTTTATAAGGAGCGACAGTTTGAGTTTTCTTGACTTCAGGATCATCAATACGACGACCCATAAGACGTTTGATACTGTAAATAGTGTTTTGAGAATTGAGAACCATTTGGCGTTTGGCCAAATCACCAACTAAATTTTTGGTTGGCTCGACAATTGAAGGAATAGTATTACGACCTTCAGCGCTAATGATAACTTTTGGATTACCACCTTCCATAACGGCAACGCAGGAGTTGGTAGTACCTAAATCGATTCCAATGATTTTGTTTGACATATGTTTTTTCCTTTTTGCTTAATTTTTAATTTAAAATTTTTAATTTTTAATCAATTTTTAAGCTTAAATATTTAATTTTTAATTTATAATCAAATTTAAATTTTTAATTAATTAAGGTCGGATTTGCCGACGACCACTTGAGCTGGTCGGACAACATGACCATTTAATTTATAACCTAATTTACGGACAGTTATAACTTTATTATTTTCACCAGCAACAGCTTCGGTGCATTCCATAGTTTCTGGGTCAAATTCGGCATCAACTGGATTTATTTCTTCAACACCTTCGGATTTGAGGGCAGAAATAAATTTATCGATAGCCATTTTGAGACCAGCATCTTGGAGGTGGCTATAAGCTAAATTGAAATCGTCAAGAGCCTCAATCATTTTGGTGACCACAGCAGTAGTGGCGAGTGTAACGAAAAACTGACGTTGAGATTCAACTCGTTTTTCGAGGTTAGAATAGTCAGCTAAAGAACGGTTGAGTTTATCTTGTAGAACAAGATTTTTTTCTTCTAATTCCTGAATTTTGGTGGCAGTCAAATCCGGACTAGTTTTTTTTGTTTTTGCCATAAATTAATTAACGAGTAATTTTGGAGATAAGTTCAGCAAAATAATCAACTAATGGAACAACGTGGGTGTAGTGAAAACGGGCTGGGCCAACAACACCAACGATACCTCGATGAGGACCGGCTTCATAATTTTGATAAATAAAGCCACAAGGTTCGAGATGTTCCATGCCTAAATCTTCACCAATAAGTAAATGAACAAAAGCTTCATCATTTAAAGAACCAGCTTTGTTGATAATGTCGAACCAAAAATTATAGTTATCTAGTAAAGAGAGAACAGTTCGAGTGACATCAATATTATAAAATTCCGGTTCTTCGAGTAAATTTGAAGCACCATAACTATAAATTAAACCATGATCGGTGGTAGCAATAGCCATAGAACGGGTTTTGGTGGCTAACTCTTTGGTAGATTCACGTAAAAGACGATCAAATTCATTTCGATAATCCCAAACTTTTTCTTTAACACCAACTTCTTCACTGACAGATAAATTTTTTGGGGTCATTAAATTACGAACGTAATATTTAAGACCCATAGAAGTAGGAGCTCGACCAGCAGATAAGTGACCTTTTTTAAGAAAACCCATTTGAGTTAAAGCAGCCATTTCGTTTCTGATGGTGGCTGAAGAAATTCCCAAAGAGAATTTTTTCTCAAGAGTTTCAGAACCAACTGGAGCAGCGGTTTCGATAAATTCTTCGGTAATACATTTAAGGATTTTGATTTGGCGTTGGGTTAAATCCGACATATTAGCAATATAATAGACGGACTGCTAGCAGGTGTCAAGAGGGAAAAACAAATTTAAAAAGGATACGTGGGGCTGCTGGAAAATCTGGATTACTCCAGCAGCCCCAAAGGACGATCTTGTAGAGTTAGTCTGTAGCTTGAAACTGTGGCCCATGTTTCAGACTGAGGTTGAATATGTGCCAGTAGTTCTCTGTAGTGTTGTAGCATTCACCAATTCTTCTTAAACTGCTGGCGACACATTGCCAATCAATCTTTCCACCGACAACACAAGTGACTAATCTTTGGCAAATAAATCCATTCTCTTTAAGAGAAATAAGAAATTCTTTGCCAAAGCAAGCTTCAATGTCGGTATCTAATTCGGTTGTACTGGCAAACTTTTGCCATGGCCACTTACGCATCAATTATCAACCTTTCTTGTCGGATAAGTCGTTGCTGGAAATGATGTGTTGAGCAGTAATGGTTAGTCGCTACTTGTGGCAAAATATAAAAGACAGTGCCAAAAGCGCGCAGGTTGCCAGAACGAGATTAACGAATCGTAGATTCTTATACCTCCTCATAATACTCAACTCCTTCTAGAAAAGTCGACCGCAACCAATTAACCGACTGAGTTCGTCACAGACGACCAGTAAAACATATACTACAACCAAGAGATAAACGATGACGAAACCGAGACGCCAAGTTGTCGATAAGAATGTCTTCATTGTCTATCCCTCACTTAGGGGGTGAGTAAAAAACGACACTGAGGATGATGCCAAGAAAAAGCGCTAAGATGACAGCCAAGATGCTGAGTTTTCTCGACGAATCATTCATCTTAAAACGCTCCTCTCAACAATGGCGATTGAGCCTGCAAGTTGAGAAACCACCTGAAGATCGGTGATATCTTGTTTCAGGATCAGTGTCTTCAGAAGAATCTGGATTACTAATCTTGTTCGGAGTGGCGAGCGGAACGATGATGATGTTGGTCATAGTGAAGAAACAACCCAGTAGAACGAGTACAGACAGAACAGCAATAACCTGTTTCATGATTTTCCTTCCTTTCTGATCGATGGATTAGTCGAGAAGTAAGTTGAGAACTCTACGAGATGTGAACGTGCGACAAAAGAGGCTTGGTTGCCTCCAAAAAAAACAAATAGATTCCGCTTTTGGATTCTGGCCTATTATAACTCATTAGAGGATATAAAAAGATATCAACGTGTTTGGGGAAATGATGCAAGTGAAGATTTTTTTTCTTGTTCGATTATTCTTTCTGCGGCATGACCAATTAAGGGAAATTGGTTTTGAATGATTTGTAAGTCCCTAATATGTTGTTTGCGGTATTGAGGTTGGGAACATCCCCAAATAGGATCTGTATTCATAGCTCGAGGAAGATTAGAGGAAGCAAAGCGAACACCTAATTCACTATACCCAGTAGTACTATGACGACATGAGTGCAAATATTTATTATCTAAAGCATCTTGAGCGTCAACACCAAAAATCATATTTTATTAAAAATAATTATTCTTTTTGTTCTGACTTATGGTAACACAAAAAGAAAAGACAGATGAAAAGGCAGGTAAGAAAAATAAAATTCATAAAAAATAATTGATGGAGAAATCGGAGCAAAAAGAGTGAAGTAATATAAAGAGAAATAAAAATATTTAAACAGTGATCTTTAAAAAAGATATAGGTAGTCGCTAAGAGTGAAGAAAGTAAAATTAAAAAGAAAATAATTTTAGACCACAAAGCATCGGGAGAAATGAAATAAGTAAAGGTAAAAAAGCCAATCCAGAGCACGATGGAAAATACCAGGTATTTTTTATTCATGGAGGGTTTTGATTTCTTGAGGTTCTTCGGTTTTGATTTTGTTGACAATTTTAACTAATTGATTGGTACGAGTAGTATCAACAGCGACATATTGTTTTTGGAGCGATTCAATGCGGACGCCCAAATCTTTAAAACCTTTGTTGTAATTCTCAAATTCTTCACTAAATTTTTTGATGTAGCCAATAATAGTGGCAACATTTTTTTGATAACGGAAATTGTCGTAAGCTTGATGAATCATCCGCAAAATAGCCGTAAAACTAAATGGGCCGGCTAAAATAACTTTTTTAGTCATGGCGTCTTGCCAAACTTCAGGAAAACGATCGTAAATAAAACTAAAAATCATTTCATTAGGAATAAATAAAATGACGAAATCAACGGTATTTTCTTCGGGATTGATGTATTCCCTACTGGTGACTTCTTTGATTTTTGTTTTGATATCCTGTTCAAAGGCTTTTTTGTAACGTTCCTTTTCTTCTTTACCATCGGCCTCACTCATTTTGACTAAATTTTGATAAGGGAATTTAGAATCGACATTAACTTTCATACCATCAGGCATATAGACAGTAAAATCAGGACGGGAAGTGTCACCAGAAACTTGTTTGTCGTAACTAACACCACTGACAAAGCCAGACATTCTGAGCAAATCTTCGGCGACTTGTTCGCCAAAAGCACCGCGCATTTGGTTATTACTCAAAACATTTTTGAGACCTTCGGTGGTAACTTTGAGTTGGTTAGTCAGAGTTTTTTGTTCTTCGAGTTTCTCGGCTAAAGTAGAAAATGAACCGGTACGTTTAATTTCGACTTCTTCCATTTTTTTATTATTTTTTTCGATCTCTAGCAAAGCTCGTTGAACCAATTCTTCAATAGCTTGTTTTTTGTTATTCAAGTCGGTGCCGATTTTTTGGTCAGCTAAGGTAATTAATTGTTGATTGGCGTTTTTGAGAACTTCAGGAAAAAGTTGATTCAAAGAATTGGCAATTTCTTTGGAAATTTCTTGTTCATTGGGTTTTTTGTTTTTGACGATAAGAAAGATGAGAGTAGCTAGGATAAGAATTAGAAGTATGTAAACAAAGGTCATAAGTTATTTTAATACAACCCCCAATTATTTCTTGACGAATTTGGAGATATATATTTTCCTGTTGTAGTTGATGTTTTACAGTTTGGACATTCAAAATAATTAAGACCACTACGTACTCCGTGATCATGAATTCGAATTAATTTCTTTTCAGAATCCCAACACTTTGTACAAAATGGGCCGTCTTCTGATTGATCTTTTTTAATAAAATAATGATTGTCTTTATGTATTAGTTTTTCGTTTGTTTCCTCATTGTTTTTTAAAATTTCTACTTCTTTTTTTAGCTTAAAATTTTCTTCTTTGAGAATTAAATTTTCACTATATAAATCATTTATTTTAAGTTTTAGATCAGGGTCTTTTATTATTTCTAATATTTTAGATATATCAACCATAATTTATTTTACTCCTGTGCTACCGATGCCGCCGCGGGTGGGGTGATCTAGACTGTCGACTTCGTCAAATTCGAAATTTTCGCATTTGATTAATAATAATTGACAGAGACGAGTCCCTTTTTCAATATTAACCGTATGATCGGTAAAGTTGTAAGCGATAAAGCCATATTCATCGCCATCGCCGCAAAAATCACGATCAAAAATACCAACTCCGTTGGCACTGGTAAGACCAAATTTATGAGCGGATGATCGTGGTGCCATGAGAATAAAATAACCATCAGGAATTTCGATAGCGACATTCATAGGAATGTAACCAATTTGATGAGATTCAATAGTAAAATCGGTACGAGCACATAAGTCGACAGCAACAGCACCGGCAGTTTTGTGAACTGGTAATGGGAGAGATTTGTCGAAACGTTTGATTTTGAGTTTCATAAATTATTATATCCTGAGGAAATATTATGATTGGTGTACAATTTTTTTATGGAAAATATAGAACAACCACAGCAAGTACCACAGCCACAATATATTGAACAACCGGTGCAACAGACTAAAAATCCATATAAGTTAGTAGTAATAATTTTGTCAGTGCTAATTTTAATTTTATTGGTAATTTTAGTATTTCTTTTTAGTAAGGTCATGAAGATTGATAAAGGTATTAGTTTGCAACAACAAGACGTAAATACTGTTCAAAATAATTCTAATGAAACAAGTGATTTAGATATCACAAACACTCCAAGTGTTACTGCTGTGCAAAATAAACTATTTACATTGGCTGAATATGAAGGTGTATCAAAGATCTCTTTCACTTATCCACAAAGTTGGACATTGAAACAAGCAACTACAGATCAGAGAAAAGGTTGGGACGCTCAACTAGTTTCACCAACTAAACAACTAACTATTTGGATGGGGAATGCGTCTGGCTATTTGGGAATTGCTGGTAATGGGTGTGAAAAAAATCTTGATGGATATGATTCAGCAAAAATTAATTACTATGATGTTGCTAATATTCCAGGTGTTAATGGTTATAAATTGTTTACTGCGATTTCAGACGATGGTAAGTATAGAATATATGATTCTTTTGTTGGTGGAAAATCGATTGACGAATATGTTCTTGAGAGGAATAAAGATATGCGATGTGCTTTAAATGGTGGTGGAATTAAAGGAAAATTAGTTGATTCTTCAAACGGAACAACATCAAATCTATATATTAAAATAATAATAGATGAATTGGATGGACAAAGTGCAGAAAGTGAGCAAACTAGTTCGAAAACAACTGATTATATTAAATCTATTATTGAATCGACCGAATATCAGCAAGCAAAGGCGATAATTTTATCAGCAAAAATGGATTAGTCTCGGAGTTATTTAAAATATTTCTCAAAAAGGTAATGAAGGTGGTCGGGGTCGTCACATTTTTCGGACGGGGCAAAATTTAAACTAAGAATTTTTTGATAAGTATCAGTAATTAATTGAGACAATTGGGTGACATGTTCGTCGGTAATTTGAAAATCAACTTTTTTGAAATTGCCGCGATTATCTTTTTCAATAAAATCAATGGTACCTGACTTAACATGGTAAGGGAAACCGATTGATTGCTGACACAAAAGTTTGTAAAAAACTAATTGACGGAAATAATCCCCTTCTTGGCTTAATTCTTTGTACTTGGAGTCAGGTTTACCGGTTTTAAAATCGACAACATTAACATCTTTACTATCGAGTAATTCAATTTTATCTATTTTCCCGGTTAAAGGAATATCACCAAGTCGGGCATTATAAAATTTAAAATCGTGTTCAGTAAAACAATTACCATTGAAATCATTTTGATAATGTTGGTAATAATCGGTTAATATTGGCTGACCTTTGGCAAGTAATAATTCAAAATCGGATTTGGATAAAATTTGTTTTTGTAAATTATCTTGGAAAACAGCTAAAAATTTTTCTAAAGGAATGAGAGTGTTTTTGTCTTTGTAAATATTAAAAAGATAATTAAGAGCAGCGTGAACACTGGTACCAAAAGAAGCACTTAAACCTTTTTTGTCGGGAAGTTTGAGAATGGTTTTGAAAAAGAAACATAAAGGACAATGAAGATAAGAGTTAAGGTGAGTAATATTGAATTTGTATTGAGTGGCCAAATAATTTTGAAGATAACCCTGAAGATTGAAAGAAATTAATTGGGGAATTTTTGGAGTAAATAAATTCTGTAAAGCAGGAACTTCGGTATTGAGACCAGAAGAAACTTTTTGAATCAGAGAGGGATCAATTTCATTAATAAAAATGGAAGGTAACTGTTCTTTGCCGGAATCGTTGAACTTGGTGTAAGACAAATAAATTTGGTTTTTGGCCCGAGTCAGAGCGACATAGAATAAGCGACGGTCTTCTTCAATATCTTTGTCGAGCAAGACAGAAGAAATATCAGTTTTAATAATTCCTAAAGGTAATTTTATATTGGAACGAGAGACTGAATTATCCCATTTGCCGGATAAAACTTTAATCAGAAAGACATGCTCAAATTCAAGACCCTTACTTTTATGGACAGTCATCAGACGAATACTATTATCCAAATCATCGACTAGCGGCAAACTGTTGATAGAAATTTCATTTTCGACTAAAGTATCAAGATTAGTTACCCATTGATGAAGATTAATAGGTTCGACTGATAGACTAGTTTTGAGGTGAGAATAAAGCCGGTCAATTTGTTTGAGCAAAGTGACGTCGCCGTGTTTTAAAACGTAAGGCAGATAGTTAAATTTATTGATGACTTTAAGAAAGATTTCGGTTAGAGGTAAATTTGTTTTGTCTTTTTGAATCCGAGCAACTCGTTTGACAAAATTTTTAAGTTTAGTTTGAGCATTTTGGCTGATACCAAACTCAGCTAATCTTTGAGAATTAGTAATAAGTTCGGATAAAGATAATTCGCCTTTTTGGGCAAAATGAAATAAGTGATATAAATCGAGAGCTGGTAATTTGAGAAATTTAAATGACAAAATTTTACCTAACAAAACATTGTCGTTGGGATTATTGAGATATTTAAAAAGATCGATAAGCTGCTGAATATTAAGATTGTCTAAAATATTGATAGAGTCGGTGCGAAGGAAACGGATTTGAAGTTGATTTAAAAACGGAACAATACCAGAAACATCAGAATTATTCCGGAAAAGAATGGCAATTTCGGCGGGTTTAGTGCCAGAGTCGATAAGTTTTTTGATAGTGTTGGCAATATAAAAACTTTCCTCAGTGTCGCTGTTGGCCACAAAAAGATTAATCGGATCGGGATCATAATCTTTGGTGGCAACTAAAGTTTTATCGAGATTGGCGATGAAATTAGAAATTCTGGTTTGATTGTTTTTGATAACACTGTCGGAAGACTGAAGAATGAGACGATGGGAACGATAATTATTTTTGAGAGCGATGACCTTGATTTGGTCTTTATATCTTTGATAAAAAGTATAAATGTTTTCGATGGCAGCGCCCTGGAAACGGAAGATGGACTGATCATCGTCGCCGACAACAAAAATGTTAGGATTCTCCTGATTCTGGGTGAGTAAATTAAGAATTTCCATTTGAGCTGAATTAGTATCCTGAAATTCATCAACTAAAAGATATTGAAATTTTTCCTGATAATCGGATAAAAGATTTATATCAGTTTTGAGAGCGTTGACGACCCAAAGAATCATGTCGTCAAAGTCAAAAAGATTTTGATGAATTAATTCTTGTTGATAACCGCGAAAAACAATTAAAAGATCTTTTTGTTTTTCTAATGAATTTTGAGTTTTGGTAATAAAATCTTTAACTTCTTTTTTGAGATCAGACAAAGATAATTGTTCTTGATTAAAAAGATTGAGAAAATACTGGATTCTGGTTTGATAAAGAATGTGGATATTACTGGCAAGTAAATTTTGGATAATACCAGTGATTTGAGGAGCCGCATTTTTGGAGGCTCGGACAGTCGACAAAGCATTGATGGTGGGCGAAGCGATTTTGACAAAATCATCAGCAAAATTAATTAACTCAGCAAATTTGTCCGGCGTGATATTTTCCCGTTTTAAATTTTGAATAGAACGAATAATATCTTTCTGATAAAAATAGGCTGAATTAATATTTTTAAAACTACTATTGTTGGGTAAATTATCTATTAATTGACGAATAATTTGAATTTGTTTAACGTCATCAATGGCAGTAGATTCTTTTTGAGAAAACAAAAACTTTTCGGGATTATCGCGAATAATGGAATTACAAAAACCGTGAAAAGTAGAAATGCGGACACCGTAAGCCGATGGACCAATAATGGAAAGCAAACGGGAACGCATGTTGAGAGCAGCATTTTCAGTAAAAGTGAGACACAAAATATTGTTAGGGTTAACCTGAGTAGAAGTGAGAATTTTGCCAATACGTAGAGTAATAGTTTGAGTTTTACCCGTCCCCGCTCCGGCAATGACCATAACCGGACCTTCAATAGTGTCGACTGCTTGGCGTTGTTCGTTGTTGAGTTTTTGGTATTCAGCTAAAAACTTTTGTTGGAAATCGGTCATTAGGTTATTTTAACTTAAATTAGGTAGAATAGGCTTAATGAATAAAAAAATAATTTTGTTTGATTTTGATAAAACAGTTTCTGATACAAATGGTTTTGTGGAAAAGTTTAGTCAAGCACTTTATAAGCAGTTCGGTATCACACAAGAAAATGTAATAACTATATTAAATGAATATAACGCGACCCTTGATTCAACGACAGATTTTAGACCTGAGGATTTCAGTCAAGCTATAAATAAAAAAACCGGAGTTGATATTAATTTGATTCATGAAAATATTTTTGATCCAAAAAATTTTCCAATTTTTGAAGAGGTAGAACATGTTTTGATGGAATTGTCAGCTAATAATACATTGGGAATTTTTTCTGAGGGTTTTGGTGATTGGCAAAAAAAGAAAATAAAATTGAGTGGTATAGGGGATTTTTTTGATCAAAATTTTATAGTAATTGAAAGAAGAAAGTTATCACCAGAATCAATAAGCAGAATTCCAAATAAAGCAGTGGTAATTGATGATAAAAAAATAGTGATTGAAACTTTAGCTGAGTCTAGGCCTGATTTAAAATTAGTCTGGATTAATCGATTGAACGACGAAAAGATTGAGACTCAGCAAGTTAGAACAATCAAAAATCTGAATGAATTATTGGCTTTAAATTAAAGACCAATATAAACAACAGCGATAACAATAAAAGCCGCAAGAAGGATTAAAAGGAAAGTATTTTTAGCAGAAACTTCTTGTTGAAGAACGGATTTCTTTTCAACAGCAACTTTTTTGGTTACTTTTTTAGCCACTTTTTTGGCGGCAGTTTTTTTTGGAGCAGGTTTTTTGTTAGCCATATTAATTAATACTAACAAATTTTTGATAAATTATTAGAGCAGTTTAAAAACTTCAACACATTTTTGAATCATGGGAATTTGATGAGCCATAGTATTTGGTGGAAGATGGTTGACTGGAAAAAGATATTTTTGGGCAGATTGATAATCGACTTTTTGAATATAAACTTGAACTGATTCCGGACCACGATTAGTTTGGCGATTGTGATTATCAACAAAGACTAAATTACCAATTAATTTAATACCTTGAAGTTCGGTTTTTTTGAGACGGTCAAAGGCTTTGGTGGGCAGACCCCATTGATTTTTGGGAATATCGCTAGAATGTAAGCAGGTACCTGGAGTATGAAATTCATTTGGCCACCATAAATCGTCCGGTCCACGGTTAAACATAACCACATAAATTTGACCATCAGGACCAAAACAAAGTGGAAC
>CAYRYK010000016.1:11446-13504 GCA_964428535.1 uncultured Gammaproteobacteria bacterium
GCTGGATTCTTTTTGTAATCTTCAACTGCTTTGGCATTTTGAGCCAACACTTCTTTGGCAATTTTTTCAATTTCACCGGAATCAGAAACTTGAATTAATCCCTTAGATTTGGCAATTTCAACCGGATCGGTATTTTCTTTGTAGCTATCGACGATTACTTGTTTGGCGACAGTGGCAGAAATTTCAGATTTAGAAACTGAATCAAAAAGATTTTTGAAAAATTGAGGATTAATTTTGGCAAAATCCATCTCTTCTAAAGTTTCATTGAGATGAGTTTTGAGAGCACCAAGAAACAAATTGGCAACAAATTTGGCCATGTCTTTAGTTGGGTTTAGAGAAATTGCCTGTTCAAAACATTTAGAAAAATTTAAATCTTGAGACAAAAGATTGGCGTCGTAATCATTAAGACCGAAGTCGGTTTGATAACGAGCAAATTTTTGTTCTGGTAATTCGGGAAGAGATTCTTTGATCTTATTAATTTCTTCGTCAGTAAAAACAACCGGCGGAATATCTGGTTCAGGGAAATAACGATAATCGGCTGAGCCTTCTTTTTCGCGTTGTAGAAAAGTTTGATTTTTGACAGCATCCCAACCACGAGTGGTTTTGTTGGTGTGAGATTTAACTTCACGAGTTTCTTCAAAAGCTTTGGTCTGACGATCAATTTCAAATTGGATAGCACTTTGGACACCAGTAAGTGAGGCGACGTTTTTAATTTCGGCCATTGGGGTATAAAAAACTTCCCCATTGTCCTCTATTTTTAAATTGACGGTTGGTTCACAACGCATACTTCCCTTTTCGATATCAGCATCTGAAACGCCAGTGTATCGGACAATTTGTTGAATCTTGAGAAGATAATTTTTGGCCATTTCTGGCGAAATAATATCTGGTTCAGAAACTATTTCGACTAACGGCACACCGGAACGGTTGTAATCAATTAAAGTTGAGTCTTCAAAATCGATGGTTTGATGAACTGACTTACCAGTATCCTCTTCCATATGAGCGCGATTAATCCGAATGTCGTGACCATCAACAGTAATTTTGCCGTTAATTGCAAATGGTTTTTGAAGTTGAGTGATTTGATAACTTTTGGCTAAATCAGGATAAAAATAATTTTTGCGTTCAAAAAAAGTTTCATTATTAATGATACAACCGAGAGCTAAACCTAAACGAATACAATATTCGCAAGCAGTGCGATTTGGAACTGGTAAAGCACCAGGAAGACCTAAACAAACAGGACAAGTGTGAGTGTTGGGCTCGGCATGAAAATGAGAGGCACTGCAACTACAAAACATTTTTGATTTGGTTTGAAGTTCAACGTGAACTTCTAAACCGATGATTGGTGTGACTTTCATAGATTATTTTTGATTATTTCTAGTAACTCAGGAAACTGTTTAAAATCTGGACTTTTTTCTAAATTGAAATGCCCTTTGTTTGGAAGAATTATTGGATTAACTCCTAATTTTTCTGAAAGATAATCGGTTTGATCTTTGGCGATATATGGATCATCAGGAGACCAAAGAATTAAAAATTTTTCGGCATTATTTTTTATTTTTTCCCAATTAAATGTTTCTTTGAGTAAATTTTGACAATTCCAGTTTTCATATTTACAAAATCCAGCGACAGAAATTGCTAATTTTACTTTGACAGGAATTCTGTTTAATATTCCAAAAATAGTAGTGGCACCAGAACTGTGTCCGATTAGAAGAGTTTCTGGATTAAAATCAAAATTTTTTAAAGATTCCCAATATTTATCAATATCCGGCTCGTCAGAATCTGGTAAATCTGGAACTGTTACTTGATAACCTATTTTTTCCAATTCTGATTTTAACCATTGAAACCAATTGTTTTGAGAATCGCCATTAGTACCATGAAGAATTAAAGCATTTTTCATAGCTTGGGTTTTTGTAAGTGATAATCAGTATTAGATTCAAAAAGTCGAGCAATGTTGACAGCTAAATCTTCACGAAGTTGTGGAGTGATAATTTGAAGACCAATAGGTAAACCATCAGCAAAACCACATGGGACAGAAATACCCGGAAGACCGGCTAAAGTTGATGG
>CAYRYK010000017.1:0-6956 GCA_964428535.1 uncultured Gammaproteobacteria bacterium
ATGTAAGACACAAATACCAATAAGAAACCAATCAAAGCCGAAGTAATCCTTCCATATCCAGCTTTCATCTTGTCCGGATTTCCAGCTGAAGTCATTAATCCAATTCCACCAGAAATTAGCATTAATAACAACACTAATCCTGCCGCCACATAAACATATGGCAATAGTTTTGTTACTACATCGCCAACATTATTAAATTTACTTGCCAAGGGATCTTTTGGAATAATACCAGAAGAAGACACCGCTCCGCCATCATCTTCTCTCGCCTGAATAATTTTTATTATCTCAAACATAAATTTTTATAATCCTGGAATTTTTAATATATTAGAAAATATTAATCTAAACAAGAAAATTGCAAAAATAGAAACCAATAATCCAGTTATTGCTGAAGTTATTCTACTTCTAGCTTCAATTAATTTCTTTTCATCACCACTCGAAGTTGCCATCATAATAAATCCAAATACCATCAATAAAAACGAAATTCCTCCAGCAATACCAAATAATAACGGTAACAATTTTTCTGCCAATCCACTCATTGAGTAGGGTATACACCCCAATGCTGTCTGAATTTCATTTGTATTACTACAAAAGAAATTAGAGTCAGAACTCACATCTATCCCTATTTCGCTATGATCATATTTATTATATTCATCTTCACTTACACATTTTGCTTTTCCAGAACCATCAGCATTATCAAGACATTTTGGAGTACTACCCGTACACTCCTCACCAGGGGTATATGATGGTTTTGTTTTTTCTTGACAATTATATATTTGATTGTTGTAGCACACACTTTTATCTACACTGCTACCACTCTCAAGCGAAACATCGCCTACCTTGTAGCAATCACCAATAATTTGATCTTCTGAATTTTGGCAAGTAGGCTCATTGTTTTCAATTCTACATTTAATACAATCCTCGCGTTCAAAATAAACATTTAAATCCACTTTTTGATAACCATAATCATTCGCTTCCATGACATATTTTCCATCTTCAGAACATACATCTTTACGAATTAAAACGCTCTTACACGCTGCCTTCATTGAACTAGAGCTACTATTTTCCTTGTAATTAAAACATTTTTCGTCACTTTTACAGCTACTACCATCACTAGTTTTCCATTCTCCTGTCTTAAGATTGCATATTTCTACTGGACCATTATCACTAGCACACACCTCCTCGCCGTCCTGACTAAAATCACCAGTATAAGTTTGTTCTTCACTAGTAGTACCATCTTCAGCTACTAAATACCATTTTACTGTCTTAGACGGACATACTTTACCAACATAATTCTCTATTCCATCTACTAATTTATAATGGCAAACCCTAGAACCACCACTTTGATCACATTGACAGGTATAAAGGGTAAATTTCTGCTGGCCATTCTCATCAGATATACCATCCTCATTAAATGTTTTTTGTCGATAAGCTGCTGCTTCAGCATCATAAGTTTGTATAGTTTGATAAATAACCCCATCCGTCTGAACTTTACAATAATCAGGATGATCACCCTCTGCTACCTCACTAATAATAGAACAACTATTTGTATTATATTGAAAGTAGCTACCAGTATAATTCCAACAGGCTGGATCATTTTTCAGGTAAGTCTCTGGATATTTTGATATCTCAGCTTTTACCACTGAAACAGAAGACGCCAAAAGAAATAAATCAAAAAATAAAAAAAACAAAACTTTCCTTCTCATGATTCAATTCTATCAAATGTTACACTTAAACAGTGCATTTTAATTTCAAAAATATTTTTATCTTTATTGCCTTTTTAACCCTGGTTTTTTCCTCAAAGACCAGTATTTTTGCCGATGCTGTCGACGATTGTATGAAAAACAATCCCAATGACCCCAATCCTTGTATTGATTTAGTGACTAAACAAATTTCCGACCTTGAAGCCGCTATTACTCCATTAAAATCTGAAACCACAGACCTTACTAAAAAAATTGCCTCAGCCAAATCTCAAATTTCCAAAATTGGTTCTCAAATTACTTCTCTTAATCAAGTTTTAAATCAAAAACAATCTGATTTAGAAAATCAAGAAGAACTACTCAGCGCTCGAGTCAAACGTTACTATATCAACACCAAAAAATTTAACCCTTTATTAATTTTTCTTTCTTCTACTCAAGAGGGGAGTTCTTTATTACAGCAATATACTTGGTATCAAGCCATTATTAGTCAAGACAAACAAAATATTACCCAATATACCACCGATATTGCTACATTAAACGATAATAAAACCAAACTAGAAACTCAAAAAAAGAATTTAGCTACTCTCAGTAAAAATTTTGAATCTCGTTTTACTTTTTTAAGTGGCGAAATTAATAAAGCCGAAAATTACAAATCAGTTTTAAGTCAAAAATTAAAAGATCTCGAAGCTCAAAGAATCGCTAGTTTAGGTTTACCTACTACTGCTGCTTCCAGCATGATGTGTACCGACGATCGTAAAATTGACCCCGGTTTTGGTTCTGGTTTTGCCTTTTTTACTTTTGGTATTCCTCATCATGTCGGTTTAAATCAATATGGTGCCTATGGTCGAGCTAAAGCTGGTCAAGATTACAAAACTATTTTAAATGCCTATTTTAATAATGTTTCTCTCGAAAAAAAATCCAATATTACCATCAAAGTTAAAGGCTTTGGCTCAATGTCTTTAGAACAATATTTACTTGGTATTTATGAAGTTCCCGAAAGTTGGCCAATTGAAGCCCTCAAAGCCCAAGTTATCGCTGCCCGTTCTTATGCCTTAAATTACACTAATAATGGTGCCAATGAGATTTGCACTACTGAATCCTGTCAAGTTTACAAAGGTGGTAATAAAGGTGGTCAATGGGAACAAGCTGTCAAAGCTACTGAGGGTGAAGTTCTCACCCAAAGTGGTCAGGTTATCACCGCTTGGTTTGCCTCCACTGCGGGTGGTTATACTTTTTCTTCATCTGATGTCGGTTGGAAATCTACTGGTTGGACCAAAAATACTCGCGATACTAATGGTGATATTAATTCTTTCGATGATTTATTTAATAAAGCTTACGATAAAGACTCTCCTTGTTTTTATTCTGCCCAAGGTTACCGCAAAGAATACAACAAATCAGCTTGGCTCAAACCTTCCGAAGTTGCTGATCTGGTCAATGTCGTTTTACTTTATCAAAAAGATTCTTCTACTCAAAATCACCTTTGTTATCAAAATAATTCCTCTGGTTGTTCTGACACCTGGGATGCTGAAAGAGTCAAATCTGAACTAAAAAATCGTGGTGTTACTCCATTCAATACTATTAATTCTGCCTCAGTTAGTGATTGGGATAAAAATGCTGGCCGAACCAACACTCTTTCTTTTTCTGGAGATGCTGGTCAAGTTTCTCTTAGTGCTCCCACATTCAAAAGTCTTTTCAATATCCGTGCTCCCGCCAATATTTCTATTGTCGGTCCACTCTTTAATATCGAAAAGAGATAATGTCTTTCGAATTAAACAAAAATAAATTAATTAAACTTTTATTTTCCCCGTCTTGTCAAAGAAGGGGGATTGGGGGAAGATTGAATTCCGCCTAATTTATTTTGACCATAAATCCTTTTTTCAAAAATATATTGCCCGTAATCAATATGACCTAATTATCGGTCTTGGTGATATGTATGGTGATTTCCATAAAATCCGTATCGAAACTCAAGCCAAAAACGCCTACAACAATCAACCAATTTATCCTTTTTCTCCCATTCTTCTCGACCTAAGTTTACCTAATCTTGATAATTTTGATTCCCAATTTTTTGTTATTAGCTCCAGTATGGGTACTTACAATTGCAATTGGATGGTTTATTCTACCCAACTTCATATCGACCAAAAACAATTAAACACCAAACAAATTTTTCTCCATCTCCCCAAAAAATCCAATGCCAACTTTCTTGCTTCTCAAATCAAAAATCTATTAATACTAAATAATTTACTTGTTCAATAATGGCTCCCCTTCGTCAAGGGGAGCTGTCCGTAGGACTGAGGGGTTTTGTCCTAAATCAAAAATTAAGTCCTGCCCTGCCTGCATTTAATACATATCTAATATACATTAATACCAACTAAATATCCCCAAATATTCCATAGCAACAATTAGAAAAAATATCTAATAGACTGATAAACAAAAAATCTGATAAACTAAAGTATGATCCGTTCTAAAGATTTAGATACCATTGCTCCGGATGATCCGGTCGTTGTTACTCCTACACCCAAAAAAACTAATACTACTAAATCTACTATTTCTTCAGAAAAACCCAAGAAAAATACTCCTAAAACAACTAATTCAACCAAATCAGACAATGATTTTTACGAAAAAATCTATGGTATTTTAGGTCACACCAAAACTCCATTTTCTGCTTTTCTTGTCCGTCCTAAAGTTTTTTCCTTTTCCGAACGTGATGTTGACGAAGAAATTTATCTCGCCATGCGTCCTCATTGGATTACTAATCTTCGTTGGGCTGTTACTGCTACTCTTATGCTTTTTGTCCCACTATTTTTCCACTATTTTACATTTTTAAACTTTCTCCCAGCAGAATTTCGTTTTTCTGCTGTCCTTTTCTGGTATCTTCTTACCTTTATTTATGCTTTCGAAAAATTTCTTGGTTGGTATTTCAATGTTTTTCTGGTCACCAACGAGCGTGTAGTCGATATTGATTTTAATAATCTTCTCAATAAACACTTTGCTGAAGCCGATCTTTCCGCCATTCAAGATGTCTCGTCTTCTGTCAAAGGTTTATTAGGTACCTTCTTTAATTATGGTGATGTTCTCATTCAAACTGCCGCCGAAATCAATGAAATTAATTTTGAAAAAGTTCCTAACCCAGAAAAAGTTATTAAACTTCTCAAAGAATTACGTGATTTAGAAGAAGAAGGAGATCACCATGTTTGATTTAGCCAGTCTTAATAATCTTGATAGTTATTTTTTTAGTATCACCAAAGTATTTTTTGTCTCTTTATCAATCCTGTATCTCATATTTTCTCTTATCGTTGTCAAACAAGTTACTTCCATGTCCAAAAGTGTCACTGATAAATTTAATTTCTTTCTTATCGCTTTTTCTTTTATTCACTTAATTTTCTCTGTAATTTTGGTTCTCAGTATGCTGGCCTTGTAGTATCATTAATTAATGCATTTCAATTGTCGATCATTTATCGGTAAAAATACCTCTAATTTTTGGTCGCAAACGTGGGAAAATGAACCTGATTCACTTGATAATCAATTACATCTTTTTGGTTTAATCAGTCTTCAAACTCAAAACGATTCAATTGATCTTAAAACTATTGGTAGGGAGCTAATCGACCAAATTAATCAATCATTTTTTACTCAAACTGACGGCACTATTGATCAAAAACTTTTACATTCCATTGATAGTTACATTACTAATCACCCCCAGGAAAATATTGAGATAAATTTAATTTTAGCCGTTAATTGTGACACAAAAATTTATCTAGCTGTTTACGGTCAAAATTTAGCCATTCTTCAGCGAGGTTCTCAAATTAGTCAATTAATTTCTGGAGTTCAAAATCAAATTTTTCAAATTTCTGGGCCTATCAAAAATAACGATCGCCTTTTGCTTACTACTTCCGACTTTGTCGATAAAATCTCCTGGGAAAAAATCAAATCTACTCTTGTCGAACCAAAAATTCAAAATATTGAAGAAACCCTTATCGCCGATCTTTATTCGTTAGAAAATCAAGCTAACCTTGCCTCCTTTTTAATTGAAATTCATTCCGAAAATTCTTCTGACGAAATTCCTATCGCTACTTTACCTAAAATAGAACCAGAGCCACCCGAAATTATCACGCCTCCTTCTGTTGACAACGCACCTCCAACAATCCCAATTAACCCTCCTCTTGTTTTCCCTCCAAAAAATCCTCAGCCAGACATTTATGTCAAAAGTCGCTTTAAATTCAAAATTGGTAATCATAAAAAAATCCAATTATTATTCGCCTTATTTTTACTTGTTGGCTTACTTATTAGTTTGTATTTTGGTTATCAAAAAAATCAAACCCAAAAAGCCGAAACCAGTTTTAAATCTCTCAAATCAGAATTAGAAACCAAATTAAATAATATTTCTGTCGTCAAAAATCTTAATGCTGAAACTACCTATCAATCGGCCAAAGAAGCCAAAGATATTATCACCAAAATGTCTCAGCTTAATATTCATTCTGATGAAGTTAATCAGTATAAATCTCAAGTTGATTTAATTCTTTCTCAAAGTGGGGATAGTGACAGTTTTAAACCTGATGTTGTTTATGATACTTCTCTTATTACTAATAGTCCCAAATTCTCCAAACTTCTTTTTTCAAAATCGAATCTTTATCTTCTTGACTCAACCAATGGTCGCATCGACAGTATTATCCCTCAAGACAAATCTACCAAAAATGTTTTAATTTCCGACCAAATCAAGTCTTCTTCAAAAATATTAGTCGACAATAATAATCTTTATCTTTTATCTTCAGGTAAAATTAGTCTTATTGAAAAAAGTGGCTTAACTCAAAAAATTGATCTTTCTTCATCATCTATTACCGACGCTCAATTTTGGAATGGTTCTCTTTATATTCTCGATAAAAATTCTCAAAGTATTTTCAAATCTACTCCTAGTGCTTCTGGTTATTCTTCACCCCAAAGCTGGCTAAAAAATGATGCCAAATTAGAATTAGGCGCCACCTCTTTATCTATTGATAGTCAAATCTGGGTTCTCACCGAATCTGGTCGAGTTTATCTTTATAACAGTGGTCTCAAAAGTAAATTCAATCAAAACCAGGAAAATAATTTCACCAAAGCTGCCAATTTAATTGCTGATCCAAATAGCGACTATCTAGTTTTTTCAGATAATTCCAAATTTATTTATATCTACAAAAAAAGCGGTGAATTTGCTTTTAAGTTCAACACTGGCAGTCTTCAAATTCTCGATGTCTCTTTTGATGCTTCCAATAAAATCATTTATTTCCT
>CAYRYK010000017.1:7056-13461 GCA_964428535.1 uncultured Gammaproteobacteria bacterium
GTTTTTCTGTTAAAATACAGCTATGCGTTACTTCAACAAGGATTCCCTTGATTATCAGTTTGTCCATAAATTCGAAGCTGGCATCGCCCTTACTGGCGCTGACGCCAAATCTTTGCGTATCCAAACTCCTCAATTCATCGGCTCTAAAATTGAAGTTATCAATGGCCAACCAATTTTATTTAATCTTAAAATTCCTGTTTACAAATATTCTCAAAATATCGAAACCGACAAAACTCTCGAACGCAATCTTTTGTTATCCGAAAAAGAAATCGCCAAACTTATTTCCTTCCGTCATCAAAAATACATGATTATTCCTATCGCCATTTATCTCAAAGGTAAATGGTTCAAAGTGGAAATCGGTATCGGTCGCAGAATGCGCAAGTACGAAAAACGCCAAAAAATTAAAGATAGGGAAATAAAGCAGATAACTCACTAGTCAATATTAAAATGTTTTTTTGCAAAAGCCCTCCCTGACCCAGTTTTTAAGTATTTTTCAAAATTAAAAGCAATATATTTATCCCTAAAACCAAAATAAGAATATAAAACTATTGGTAATCTATATTTTGTAGCATTCACGTAACCATTTTTATGTCTCTTAATCCTTTCTTTAAGATTATCAGTACAACCAACATAAAAACCCTCATCATTACATTTCAAAATATAAACCCAGTACATAAACAATTCTGACACAAAAACCAACAAAACAACAATCAAAAAAAACGGACTGTGTCACGCCGAAGCTAAGACGAAAACCCGACTTCATTCTGCGAAGCAGAATTTCGTCGAGGCGAAGGCGGAGATGCCAGGTAATGAGCCCGGGTCCGAAAGCAGACAGTAAAAAACATCTACAAGCTTAGATAAACTTTATCCTACGCCAATAACAACTAAAGTTTACAAAAAGTGTTATTGTGTCGATTGGTGAGGGCATTACCCCTCGCTTTAATTTTTAAAAAATCGAGATTTTAAAAATTGCATTCTGATTTAATTTACACTTCCTAACTGCCCTCAGAACAGAAAATTAAGAAATGAGTTTTCTTAGCAAGTAGCAAAAGCTAATTGTGAAGAAGTACCAACTGCATTACCTAAATAGGCTTTGAAATCGGTAGCTAACTTACTGAGTTTATTTTCAGCATTTTTTGTTTTAACCCTGTTTAACGACTCAATGGATCAAAGTCGGCTTGCCGTTTTTTAAAGTACATACTCCGTCGATGCATTACATCTCCAGGGTTTGTATTATACCAAATTTACCATTATAAAGCCAAAATACCCCTAATTTATCTTAAAGTCCTGCCCTGTCAAGGGAAGGATTTAGAAAGGGTTTTATTGGGTTAGATTTTGTTCTAATTTCACCCTTTTTGTCCAAAAATATTGTTTTAAGCCATCCCTTCATCAAGGGAGGGTGGTCGCAGACCGGGTGGGTTTTTCCTCAGCCTGCCATGGGTAGGCTAGATAGATATTTTTCCCCTCCTTTATCAAAGGAGGGGATTAAGGGGTAGATTTGTTTTAATATTAATTATGTCTCTTATCATCGATCTTCTTTTCCCCAAAACCTGCTTTGGTTGTGGTCGAGTTGGTCAATATTTTTGTCCTAAATGTCAACTTCAAATTAAATATCATTCTCCCAAATTTTCTTCTCACCCTCCCAAAGAGGGGAGGCTCAGTCTTTTTTATTTCCATGGCCTTATTCGTCGGGCTATCCAGTCATTAAAATATGAATTTACTGCTGACATTGTCGAAGAAATGAGTACTATTTTTACTCAAAAACTTCAAAAAACCTATCCTCATCTGATTAAATATTGGCAGCAAAACAATTTTGTTTTAACTCCTATTCCGCTTCATTATTCTCGTCAAAATTGGCGCGGTTTTAATCAATCAATCTTACTTGGTCAATCAATCTCTCAAAAATTAAATTTAAACTTTTCCAATCAAATTATTTTTCGTTCTAAATCTACCCATTCACAGGCAAAAATAAAAAGTCACCAACAAAGATTAAAAAATATTTCTCAAGCTTTTACTCCAATTTTACCCACGCCTCAAAACCTGATTATCTTTGATGATGTTGCTACTAGTTTTTCTACTCTCAATTCTGCTCTCAGCAGTCTTACATCCTATGGCCTAAATCGTTGTTGGTATTTGACCCTGGCTGGTTAGTAAATAATCTCTCGTTTCTGATCTGATCAGCTGTTTTTGGTTGAATTACTTCAGCTTCTACTGCTTTGGGTAAATCACCATCAGTTATTTGCCAACCTTCAATTGGAGTCAATGAACTCAAATAGAAATTTTCTACATTTAATCCATGACCTGCCAAAGAATCACGCAACTCATTAGTTACTTCTTCTTCAATCAAACTTCTATCAGACGACAAAGCGTTCATTAATGTATGATTAGTCAATACTTTTCGAATTCGGCTTCTGGTTACTGGTCGAACTACTTTAGATACAAAGTTTTCTCCAATATTTTGCCAAATCTCTGGCAATCTTTCAGTATCCAACTTAATTAAAACTGTTGCTTCTACCGCTACAAATTTATTATCTGAAGTTACCGCATTAATTACTTCATCACCCATGATTTCTTTGTTCTCTTTCAAGACAATATCTTTAGCAATAGTGTATTCAATTAACTGAGCATTAAATAATTTCACTCGATGAATAATTGGTACTTTAAAATGCATTCCTGGATACCACACATTTCTTAAAACTCCTCGAAATACACTATAAATACATCCCACATGACCTGGTGGTACAGTTACTATAAACCCACCGACGACCTCATCTACCAACAAGGAGACAAGTAAATTATCTATTGATGCCATATATGTGTAAATTATACCCTAATCCAAATCAAAAAACACTTCTATTCCTTAAAACATTTGGCCAATTCCATTAATTTTTCTTCCGGATTTTTATTTTTAACTATATATGATGAAATTAAAATACCCTTAGCCCCCAATTTCAAAGACACTTTCACATCCTCAGCCGAATGTATTCCTGCTCCCACCAGTATTGGTGTTTTTGGATACATTTTTACTATTTTATTAATTACTTCCGGCTTTTCACTGGCCACCGATTTTTCTTTGCTTCCAATTAAACTTTTTGGTTCATAAGCAATAAAATCCGGTTTTATATTTTTCGCCCAACCTTCAGCTTGACCCAAATTGCTCAAACAAACCGTCGATACAAATTTCTTTGGCCATGCTTTCAACATTTTTTTTATTGTTCCTGGTTTTTTTCGACATTCAGAATGATTAATTAAACTCCCGTCAATTCCGGCTTCTTTAGCTTGAATTGGGGATATTGCTCCCGATTTTGCCCCTTCAAAAAATTCGTCAGTATTTTGAATCCATACCTCCATATCCAACTTTTCTTTAATTATTCTTGCATCAATTGCCGACACTACCGGCACAATTCTTATTCCAGTTTTGTTAGCCACTTTTTTGCAAATTTTTGCCAAATCCAATACTCCATCTCCAAAAGTATTTTCATAAATCTTAAAATTTACTGCAATCATATTTATTATTTTTTTAAAGGCTTCTCCCTTTGTTAAGGGGAGATGTCTCGATTTATCGAGACAGAGAGGTTTTATTTTGTTAAATTATATTTCTGTTGTAATTGACTTATTCCAGTTTTTAAAGTTGTTAATACTTTCGTATCATCACTACTACTAGTTTGAGAAACATTATTAATTGCATCAGTAAAATATTTTTGCATTTCCGTATTAACCCCAGCGTCACCAGTTTCCGAAGCCAAATACCAACTACTAGCCTTATTAGCTACCGATAAAAACGGCCATACATTGGTATTATCTTTTAATTTATCCGACATACTTTTCCTTGGGTAAATTTCTCCAAAACTCCTTAATTGAGATTCTGCTGTATACATTTTTTCCAAAACTTCCGCTGAACTTAAATATTGTAAAAATTTCCAAGCTTCAGCTTTATGTTTACTCTGATTATTAACTCCCTCTGTCCAATAACTTGCCCAGTGACTATCAGTTAACTGAGTACTATCAGTACTCGTCAAACCTAATGTCGGCAATTGTGGTACTGTTGTAATTCCGTAATTTAAGCTTTTATTCAAATTTTGAATATCAAACACTCTCCATGATGGGGCAAAATAAAATGCCAGTTTTCCCGCCGCAAACAATTGAGTCGAATTTGGCAATGTTGCATCCCACACATTACTGGCAGATTTTGCAAAAGATGCATAAAACTTTAATACATCTGTTAAGTTTTCGTCAGAAGTTGTTGAAGAAATTTTTGCCAAATTTATATTATTTTGTTTCATCATCAAACCCACAATGTCGCTCCAATGGTCCACATTAGCATTAGCCAAACCCAACGCTGCCCCAGCCACTTGTATCTTTCCGTCTTTATCTTTTTGAGTCAGTTTAATTGCATCTTCTCTCAATTCCCACCAATCATCTGGTACTGGTAACCCTGCTTTGGTTAATAAATCTTTGTTGTAAAATAAAGCTAATCCGTCATACATTAATGGTACTGACACCCACTTACTACTTACTTTTAAATCAGTTTTATAAACATCCAAAAAATCACTATCCAAACCAATAACTGTCGCCACCTCGGTTGGTACCGGCTCCAAATAATCTTTTAACATTGGTACCCAAGTATTATGAAATCTAAAAACATCAATTGTATCTGTAGTACTACTTGTTTTAGCTAATTTTCCCGTCAATCTTGTTCTATAATCAGTTCTTTGATCTCTTTTATAATTTACTTTAATTCCTGGGTTTTTAGATTCAAAATCACTAATTATATTATTAATTACTGTCGGGTCTTCCCATAAACCAACATAATTCAATGTCACTGTATTATCTACTGCTTGTTTACTTTTAACCATCTTTAAAACTACTCCAACTATTATCAATATTATTAAAACTATCCCCCCAATTATGACCCATTTATTTTTAATCCAATCCAATTTACCTTTTTTTACTTCAGTCTCTTTTTTCTCAGCTGCCATTGTCAATCTTTCTTCTGGAATATCTGGTTTCGATTCAATTTCTGGTTCTGGTTCAGTCGGAATAGTTGCCCTTCTCGGGGGTAATGGCGATTTTATTTCTTCTAAATTCACATCTATATCATACCTTAAACCGGTTGTTGGTTACCATATCCAATTTTTACTGGTAAAATAAGCCATATGTCACCGCTAATTTATTCTCTTCTTGCCACTTTAGTTGTCAGTTCCATTTCTCTTATTGGACTAATTTTAATTTTTATCAAAGTTAAAGATCTTCAAAAAGTTACTCTTTTTTTAGTTAGCTTTGCTGTTGGTGGTCTACTCGGTGATGCTTTTGTCCATTTAATTCCACAATCTTTTGCCAATTTTTCCTCTACTACTTCCTCAATTTTTCTTCTTTCCGGTATTCTCTTGTTTTTCATTATGGAAAAAATTCTCCGTTGGCACCATTGTCATGAAGTCGATTGTCATCAAGAAGAAAAACACGTTATTACTCTCAACTTAGTTGGTGATAGTGTTCACAATTATATTGATGGTGCCCTTATTGCTGCTAGTTTCCAAATCAGTACTTTTGTTGGCTTAACCACCACACTTGCTGTTATTCTTCACGAAATTCCCCAAGAAATAGGGGATTTTGGTATTTTTATCCATCATGGAGTTTCCGTTAAAAAAACTGTTTTTTATAATTTTATTTCTGCTCTTACTAGTTTTCTTGGTGTCTTTACCATCTTTTTATTTAATTACGACTTCTCTTCCTATATTATTCCTCTTACTGCTGGCGGATTTATTTATTTAGCTCTCACTGATTTAACCCCGGAACTTCATCGTCACGATCCTAAAGTTTCTATTGCCTTAACTCAATTATTTTCCATTATTCTCGGTCTCGGTCTCATGTTTTGTCTTCTCTTTTTGGAATAATTTTTTTAAAGCCGTGTTTTATTAAACGGAATGGTTTGTTTTATCATAATTCGCCCTCAGCCTGCCATGGGCAGGCTAAATAAAAATTTCCCCTCCTTACTTCAAAGGAGGGGGTTAAGGGGTGGATTTATTTTAGTTATTAGTAATTAGAAATTAGTAATTTTTATTTGTTATTATTTCTTATGGTTATTAATGTTTACACCGACGGTGGTTCGCGGGGTAATCCGGGTATTTCCGGTTATGGCTTAGTTATCTACGACGAACAAAACAAAATTCTTTATCAGGAAGGCAGATTTTTAGGTATCAAAACTAACAACGAAGCTGAGTATTCGGGAATTTTAGCTGCCCTTAATTGGATTAAAAACCATCGAGATCTTTATCAAATTTCTCAAGTTAATTTCTTTGCTGATTCCCAACTTATGATTCGCCAGCTTCAAGGCATTTATAAAGTCAAAGCTCCCACTCTTTTACCTCTTTTTGCTCAGGTTCAACAATTATTACTCCAAGTTAA
>CAYRYK010000018.1:0-2875 GCA_964428535.1 uncultured Gammaproteobacteria bacterium
TCTCCGATACTAGAGAGGGCTCTGGCATGGCCTTCAGAAATAAGTCCAGACAAAAGTCCATCTTTGAGAGCGTCGGGTAAAGTTAACAATTTGAGACAATTGATAACATACGGGACACTCTTGCTGACTTTTTTGGCAATTTGATGATTATCGAATTGAAATTCATCTTTAAGACGAAGAAAAGCTTTGGCTCTTTCAATTGGGTTTAAGTCTTTACGTTGAACATTTTCGACTATAGCCATCTCTAACATTTGTTGAGGATTGGTTTCTTTGACAATGGCCGGGACATATTCAAGTTTGAGAATTCTGGCAGCACGCCAACGTCGTTCGCCGGCAATAATTTGATATCCAGCTGGAGTTTTGGCAACAATAAGGGGTTCTAAAATGCCGTGTTCTTTGATTGATTCAACAAGTTCGGAAACTGAATCTGGAGAAATAATTCCTCGTGGTTGAAGAGGATTTGGTTCTAATTGATTAGTAGGGATTTGAGTAACCTGTTTTATCATAAATTCAGGTTACTATGAAAAACGTCGTGAAAAAAGGAGACAAAAGTATCTCAAAACAAATCAGATTTTAAAATTAATTAGCCTTTGACGACAGAAACAAAACTTTTGCCTAATTTTTTGAAGAATTTGATGATACCTGGGCGGACAGCATAGATAGTGTAATCTTTACCAGTTTTGGTTCCTGGACCACCGTGAAAACTAGACCCAACTTGACGAACTATAATTTGACCGACTTCGGTTTTTTGACCACCAAATTTTTTAACACCTCGGCGCTGACCGGGACGATTAGCTTTTTGATTTGTTTTTCCTTGTGATTTTGTATGTGCCATACTTAGTTATAGAATAAAAGTTATAAAGAAATTTTATTAATTTGAATTTGAGTTAATTGAGCACGGAAACCACGAGTTTTGCGGTAGCGTGATTTTTGTTTATATTTAAAGACACGAACTTTTTCGCCTTTAAAATTTTTGAGGACAGTAAATTCAACTGAAGCGCCTTTAACTACAGGAGTTCCAACTTTGACTTCTTTGCCGTCAGAAACTAAAAGGACTTGGTCGAGAGTAACTTTCTCGCCTTCTTTTAGGTTCAAATTGTTGACTGATAATTTTTGATTTTCTTCAACTTTAAATTGAGAGCCAGAAATGGCAATAATGGCTTGTTTCATACTTTTCGATTATAACATAGGAAAAAATGTAAGCAAGGATTTATGAAGAGTAGATGACCCCAATAGAAAATAGAAGGGTCATAATCGATGAACCCCCCACCGACATAAATGGCAAAGGAATACCGGTAACTGGGAGGAGACCGATATTCATACCAATGTTAACGAAAGCTTGCATCCAAATTTGAATAGCAATACCTAAAGTAAATAAAAATAAGACACGATTATTTTTTGATAAAAAAGCCTTATCGAAAAGAGTTTTAATTAAAAAATAATAAGCAGCCAAAATAATAAAAACACCAACAAAACCAAGTTCTTCAGCAGTAGTAGCAAACATAAAATCAGTGTGTTTTTCGGGTAAAAATAATAATTGTCCTTGGGTCCCCTTTTTGTAGCCCTTACCCCAAAACCCACCAGAACCAACAGCAACTTTTGACTGAATAACATTATAGCCTTTACCTAAAGGATCGGATGATGGATTAATAAAATTAACAATTCTATCTTTTTGATAGTCATGAAGAACGACATTATAAAGAATTGGCGAGAGTATTAATAATATTGTGCCTAAAATTAGGGATATTTTTAGAAATTTGTGGTTGTATAAAATAATAGGAATCATTAAAAATAGGACTGATAAAGCGCTACCAAGATCAGGTTGAAGCATAATAATTCCAACGGGAATTAAATGAAGTAACGGCAAGTCGGTGTTGGCCAGAAAAAGCATGAGCCAAGGTTTGACAAATTCTGATGGTTGAATGGAAGTAAAACCTAAATCAATCCAACGACGAGAACCACGGGTAATATTGTTGAGCAGAATTGGAATTAAAAGCAAAATACATGAACCAATAAAAATAAACCATTTGGATGAAGCAATTTGTTTGGGGTTGACTAGACGACCAATAAAAAAAAGAATTAGACCAATGCCCCAGGCAATAAGTTGCTTACCAACAGATCCAGGCGCAACAGAGCTGACCATAAGAATATTAATGGAGAATAAAACAGCAAGACTGATTAAAACAGCTAACCAAGGAGTTTTGGTCATGATTAAATTCTAGCTGATTTTTTCTATTTTTAGTTGATCCGACTTGACAATTGATTCAGCTAAAGTTTTTGATTTGATTTCGTCTTCAAAATTTTCTGGCCAAGATGGGGCAAAAATACTGATTTTATCTTTGAGATCTAAGTTGGCTTCTTTACGTAAACTTTGGATGGAACGAATTAAATCACGAGCATCACCTTCCTGTTTTAGTTCAGGAGTAATATTGGTGTCTAATGTAACAATTAAATTGTCAGCTGAAGAAGTTATCTCGATATTTTTAACATTAATTTCGGTTTTAATAATCTCTAAAAGATCATCGGATAAATTAATTTTTTGATTGGAAGCAATAGTTAATTTGGCTAGTGGTTGACGAGTACTAATCTGTTGGGTTTTACGAATCATATTCCCCTGCTCACAAATTTGTTGGACTAAGGACATATCAGTAGCAATTTTGTCATCAAAATTTTGAGTTTTGGGAAAATATTCTAAGTGAATTGACTCTGGTTTAGAAGAATCAATATCGACAACTAATTTTTGCCAAAAATATTCGGTGATAAAAGGAATAATTGGCGCAAGAGTTAAGCTAGATTGAACTAAGACTTCATAAAGTGTTTGAAGAGCGTTAGTATCACCATTAACAAATCGATCACGAGATTGGCGAATGTACCA
>CAYRYK010000018.1:2975-8462 GCA_964428535.1 uncultured Gammaproteobacteria bacterium
GTACCGGTGACAACGCAGTTTTTGAAACTTTCGGATTGGAATAAAGTGTTGGATAAAACGTGAAGAGTATAAAACCAACCGCGAGTTTGGCCGATATATTCGACGATATAGTCAGCAGGGAAACTTTTTTCAAAAAATTCTTTATTTTCAAAAGGATAATGAAGTTGAGCATAAGGCATGGCGCCGGACTCAAACCAACAGTCTAAAACCTCGGGAACACGATGAACTTTTTTGCCACATTTATCACAAGTGATGGTGACTTCATCAATGTCTGGTTTGTGTAAGTTGGTGACTTTTTGACCAGATTTAGCCTCTAAATCGGCAATACTTGATGGAACATAACGTTGCCCACAATCACATTCCCAAACAGGAATAGGTGAAGCCCAAAAACGGGAACGAGATAAACACCAATCGGGAGCAGTTTCAATTCCCTGACCAAAACGGCCATTTTTGATGTGTTCTGGAACCCAATTAATTTTTTGATTGGTGGAACGCATTTGGTCTTTGACCTTTTGAACGTTAAGATACCAAGCAGTTTGAGATTTATAAATTAATGGGGTGCCACAGCGATAACAAAAAGGATAGCTGTGAGTAATTTTTTCTTCTTTAAAAAGTAAATTACGATTTTTGAGGTCTTCGATAACTAATGGATCAGCTTTTTTGACAAAAAGGCCAGTGAATGGTTTAACTAAGTCGATGATTTTACCTTCGTCATCGACGTGATTGATAATGGATAAATTGTTTTCTTTACCAAGAAGAGCATCGTCTTCACCGAAACCAGGAGCAATATGAACAATACCAGTACCATCGGTCATAGAAACAAAATCAGCGTGATAGATTTTGTAATCTTTGTCGGTAACTTCAAAAAAATGGTAAAGAGGTTGGTAAGAAAGACCTAATAAATCTTGGCCTTTAAATTCTTTAATAACTTCATAATCTTGATTATTCAAAACAGCTTCAATACGGGCTTTAGCTAAAATTATATTTTCATTATTTACCTTAATTTCGGAATAAATTTCATCTTTATTGACAGCGAGGGCTAAATTGGCAGGTAAAGTCCAAGGTGTAGTAGTCCAGGCTAAAATATAAGCGTCACGGTCAGCTAATTTAAATTTGATAGAAATGGCTGGATCCTCTACATCTTTGTAGGAGTTGTCCATGGCAATTTCGAAATTGGAAAGTGGTGTGGAACAACGAGGACAAAAAAGAGAAATACGATTGCCTTTGTAGATTAAATCTTTTTTGTAAATTTCGGAAAAAACCCACATGACACTTTCCATGTAATTTAAATCCATGGTTTTGTAAGAGTGTTCTAAATCGACCCAACGACCGACGTGATCAATATACCAAGGCCATTCCTGAGAAACATTTTGGACATAAGTATAACAAGCGTCAATATATTTTTTGATGCCGATAGTTTCAATATCTTTTTTATTTTTTAGACCGAGTTGCTCTTCGACTTTGTTTTCGGCAGGAAGCCCGTGACAATCCCAACCCCAAACGCGACGAACACGTTTACCTTTCATGGTCCAATAGCGAGGGATGACATCTTTAGCGATACTAGAAAGCAAGTGACCATGATGAGGCATACCAGTAATAAAGGGAGGACCGTCATAAAAACTGTAGTTCTCCCCTTCTGGACGGGTTTCTATAGATTTTTCAAAGATTTTATTATCTTTCCAAAATTTAATCGTGTCTTCTTCGAGAGCAGTAAAACTGACATTTTGGGGAAGATTTTTGAATTTTGGCATAGTTTATTTTACAAAAAAAATCCTTCGGATGAAGGATTTTGATATGCCGATGACCCGATATATTCGGGGTTCGGCTATTTAATAATAATTATTTTTGAATTAACAAAAGTCACTGGTATAGGTATTATACATGAAATTTCGATAAAAATTCATCTCTTTGAGCATATATAAAGACTACATTGGATTGTTTGACTGTTTTAATATGAGTTGGATTTGCATTTTTTTTATTAGTCCCCGTTTTTTTAGAAAGTCGTTGTATTGTTAATGGGACATCAATATTTGTTTGATGGAATCCATAACGTTCAATTAACCTACCGTTAGCAACTGATCCTATCCATGTTGATCCTACTAACCAGCTAACCCCTGGGTATTCTTTGACAAATTGAGCTAATTGATGAAGTGAAAATATGGCTTCTTTTAGATCAGAACACTCTTGAAGATTTAAATCTAAATAATGCTCATTTTTTTTTAAATGGTGTTCTTTTGACAAAACAAGCGTTTCTCCGATGTGTTTTATAAGAGAAATATCAAATTTACCACACTGAAAATCTTCGAAAAAACCATCCTTTGATTTTAATAGGTTACTTATGCTTGGTGGTTTTTCTTTTTGATTGTATCTGTTTTCTCTTATTGTTGGTAAACCTGGTATTTCAATAAAAGTTGTTCCTTGACAAGACACTTCTATATTCATTTTGGCTATTTTATCACGAGTTTTGCTGATTTTTTTGGAAAACGGTTTAGTTCTTTTTGCGTAAAAAGGCGGGGATGTCGAACTCGTCGACAATATCGATACCGGCAGGAATGTCTTTATCACCAAGATATTTTTTGATTTCTTGATTATCAACAGGAATTGATTCGATGGTTTCTGATGGTGGAGTTTGAGTTAAAGGGTTGGAATTTACAGTGATTGGGTTTGGTTTTTTGAAGGACTGATAAAAATGAGCTTTAGTACTATCGAAACCGGTAGCAATAACAGAAATTTTGATCTTACCTTTTAGTTCTGGATCAATGGTGGCACCAAAAATAATATTAGCGTCGGGAGCGGTTCGTTGAGTAATAGTTCGAGCGGCTTCTTCGATTTCAGACATGGTTAAATCTTCACCACCAGTAATGTTAATTAAAACTCCCCTAGCCCCTTCAATGTCGACTTCAACTAACGGCGATTCAATAGCGGCTTCGACAGCCAAACGAGAACGATCTTCGCCTTCGGCTTCACCGACACCCATAAGGGCTGAACCAGCATTACTCATAACTGCCTTAATATCGGCAAAATCAAGGTTAATAAGACCAGGAATAGTAATTAAGTCAGCAATAGCTTTAGTGCCTTTGTTTAAAACTGAATCGGCAATTTTGAAAGCTTCAATTAAAGTAGCTTTATTATTGACTACTTCCATGACTTTTTGATTAGGGATAACAATAAGAGTGTCAACATTATTACGTAATTGAGAGATACCTTCTTCGGCATTGGTCATACGACGAGTACCTTCAAACATAAATGGTTTGGTAACTACAGCAATAGTTAAAATACCTAATTCTTTTTTGGCAATTTCAGCAATCAACGGGGCAGCACCAGTACAAGTACCTCCACCCATGCCTCCAGTAATAAAAACCATATCGGTACCAGCTAAAACTTCTTTGATGCGTTCACGGGATTCTTCAGCGGCTTTTTGACCCATTTGAGGATTACCGCCAGCACCTAAACCTTTGGTAAGTTTTTCACCAATTTGAATTTTGATGGGAGCTAAAGAATTTAATAAGGCTTGGGAATCGGTATTAACAGCAATAAAATCGACACCTTTGATACTATCTTCAGAAATCATGGAATTGATGGCATTATTACCACCACCACCAACACCGATGACTTTAATTCTAGCAAATTGACCTGCTAAGGTTTTGATAAGTCCCATAAAATCTTAAGGCATTAAAGGCTCTATTAATTTTTTGATTTTACCAAAAAGACTACCGGCAGAAACTTTTGCTTTTTTGGGTGAAGTTGAAGTGATTTTTTTGGAATCGTTGCTAAACATTAGAAGACCAATAGAACTACTATAGGCGGGATTAATAATATCATCAATAATACCACCGACTTTTGGCGGAGTAGCAATGCGAAGTGGTAAAGGAATTATTTTTTCGCAAGTTTCTTTGATATTGACGGTTTGGGCACCACCGCCAGTGAGAACAATGCCAGCTGGGATGGTTGAGGCAAAACCACTTTCATCAATTTTGGAATAGATTAAATGGAAAATTTCTTCAAGACGGGGTTTGATAATGCCATTAATTGATGTTTGAACAGAAACGCGACGTTTATCATCTGATTGGATGCCAAAATTAGAAAGCTCAATTTCGTCTTCAAACTTTTTGGATTCGGCAATTTTATTAAGACGAAGTTTAATTTTTTCAGCATCGTCGAGAGAAAAACGGAGTCCGATGGCTAAATCATTGGTGACATTGCCAGCACCGACAGGGATTACTGATGAATAAACTGGAGAACCTTCGTTGAAAATAGTGAGGGTAGTAATACTGCCACCAATATCAACTAAAGCGACACCTAATTCTTTTTCGGTTTCAGTGAGAGTAGATTTAGCGGTAGCTAGACCAGAATAAACTAATTGATCGATTTTGATACCAATATCTTCGAGACATTTTTTGAGATTTTTAAGAGATGGAGTGGAGGCAATAATAATGTGAGCTTCAACTTCAAGTCTGACTCCATTCATACCGACTGGATCAATAACGCCTTCTTGACCATCGACAGTATATTTAATTGGAATAATGTGAATAATTTCTTTGCCTGTAGGAACAGCAATTGCTTTGGCGGCTTCAATAACTCGCTCGATATCTTCCTGATTTATTTCGCCATTGGGGTTACTAATAGCCACAACACCGTGAGAGTTAATGGATTCGATGTGTGGAGCAGAAAGACAAACAGAGGCAGAATTAATTTGAAAACCAGCCATACGTTCGGCTGATTCAATACTTTGAACAATAGTGGACGAGGCTTGTTCTATATTAATAATTTGACCTTTTCGAAATCCTGATGAAGGTATGGACGAAACAGCAATGACATTAAATTTATCTTCTGTGTCGGAATATTGACCAATAATGGTAGTGATTTTTGAAGTACCGATGTCGATACCGCTAATTATTTTTGAATGTTGCATAAGGATGTGCTGGACTCAAATCAACTAATTTGAGACTTTGATGATTAATTCTAGCGGTTTTTATGATGTCTTGCAAAGAAGAAATTTGCCAGAATGGGTCTTTTTGGTCAGAAAGGATAATTTTTATATTTTGATTATCTTGAGAAATATAAAATTCAACTTGGTTATTAAAATCGCGAACAGTGATAGTAGAAGTTGAAATTTTGGCTGTATTGATGGCTAAATTAAGATTCTGATAAAAATTATTTTTGTCTGATTTTGGATCAAAAACAGATATTTGTTGGTGTGAATTAATAGAAATTAGAGTAATAACAACTGAAACAATGATAAATAAAATTAGAGGAAAAACAATTTTAAATTGTTTCATGAATTAGGTGGAGCAGTTGATAATTTGGTTTGGGTAAAGAAATTTGTTTAGTATTGGTTTTGATTTTTAAAAGTTGATTAATGGCGGAAAATAAACTATCAGAGTTAAGTTCATTTTGAGGAATAATAATGGTGGAATCGGGTAGATTTTTTTTGACCCAATTGGCGTTGAGAATTTGTTCATCTTGCTGGCTTTGAGGTAATGGAAC
>CAYRYK010000018.1:8562-12911 GCA_964428535.1 uncultured Gammaproteobacteria bacterium
GGTAACTGACTAATTTGTTTGGAATTATCGAAAGAAAGGGCAATTTTATCAACAAAACGACTATTAATTTTGGTGGTAAGACTGTTGGTTAAAGTTTGTTCGTGAGTAATACTGGGAATATGGTTGAGTTTGGCATTGAGGATAACTGGCACAGAAACATAGCCACCAAAAGAGACAACGATGTCTGGTTTAATTTTTTTGACTAAGAAAAAGGCTTTAAAGATACCGAAAATAGTTTTTGGAATGCCGACAAGGGTATTAGGTAAATAACGACGATCAAGTTTGCCACAAGGGATAGAGAAATAATCAACTCCTAATGAAGGAATCATCTTTGATTCAATGGCGACATCTTTGATGTCGTTGGAATTTGATTGACGGCCAATATAGCTAATGTGCCATTCGACTTTTGAATCTTGTTGCAGTTGGCGGATTAATTCGATGGCTGGAGTGAGGTGGGTTCCGGTGATGAGAATCCTTTTTTTGATCGGAGTCATTATCAGAGTATAGCAATAAACTGTGTCTTTTTTCGAGATTACGAACCAAACCAATAGATGTCATTAAAGTTAGAAGAGATGATCCGCCATAAGAAATGAAAGGTAAAGGAACACCGGTGAGAGGAATAATATTGGCGATAGCGGAAATATTAATGAGAGCTTGATAAGCAATCCAACAAGCGATGCCGGAAATAAAAAGTGAGGCAAATTGATCATTTTTGACAACTGAAGCAATTTTAATTAAATAAGAAATTAGAAAAACATAGATTAAAAGAACTATAAGGACACCAAGAAACCCAGTTTCTTCCCCTATTATGGCTAAAATTGAGTCGGTTGATATTTTTGGCAAGAAGCGATATTTTTGATCGGAATTGGCAAAGCCTTTACCGAATAAACCACCAGAAGAAATAGACAAAACTATTTGGTTACTGTGATAAGAACTACTGTCCCCGTTGGCGTCGGGGTTAATTAGAGTTTGAAGTCTGGCTGAACGGTAAGGTGAACTAATAACTAAAACAAAACAAAGACTAATAAGTCCTAAACAAAAGAGAAACAAAGGCATGATTTTGCCACCGGCAAGATAATACATAGAAATAATAATGGTGGTGCTAAGAATGGCAGTACTTAAATTTGGTTCTAAAATAATCAAAATAAAAGGGATACTAAGATGAAAAATTAAATTAGTTAAATTACGCTTGGATTCTTGAGAGAAAAGCAAGGCAAAATAAATAATAGAACTGAATTTGAAAAGTTCGGAAGGTTGAAAGCTTAAAATACCTAAATTAAGCCATCTGCGAGCACCTAAAGCTTGATTGCTTAATCCAGGAACCAGAACTAATATTAATCCGGCAATTGAACCAAAATAAATAAGAGAGGAGAGTTTTTTTACAATTTCAATTTTTATTTTGGAAACAATAAATAAAGCAACTAAACTAATTACAATCCAGAAACCTTGCTTTTTGAGAAAATAAAATTTATCACCAGCAGTGTTGTTGGCTTCGGTAAGTGAGGAAATGGAAATAAAAGTAAAACCGACGCCGATTAGAAAAAACACCAAACTGATTAAGGGTGACTTATCCTTTTTCATGGAGCAGGTTAATGATATTTTGGGGTATAGTGATAGGATCTAAATTTTGAGTAAAAGCAACGAAATCATGATATTTTTTAATAGTTTGACTGTCATGATTTTTAAGAGTAATTTCTGAGCCAATAATTTCAGAGGAATCAATTAATGATTGGGTTTCTGAGGTTGTTGGAACTGAGGTTAGATTGATGAATTGAGATAAATGAAAAAGGAATAAAGGATTAAGATTTTGGTTGGTTTCAATTTGAGTATAGAAAGCAAAAGAAGCAGTGAGTCGAGGATTACATTCGAGTAAATAAATTTGATTATTGGAGACTAAAAAATCTAAACCAAAAAAGCCTTTATAAGACAGTGATTGAATTATTTTGGCAAAGTCAGCAGTGATTTGTTTTATTTGATTTTGAACGTCTAGAGGAGCTAAACAAGGCCATTGACGACCGACGGTAGTAAAAGGGTTGGAAGTAAATTCTGGAAGCCCGGTATATTGTAGGGCTGGAGGGCTTTGAATAAGACCAGTTTGAGTGAGACAGCAATTATTTAACAATGAATACCCTGCTAAAAATGGAGAAAATTTTACTTTGGTTTCTAAAGGAATGTTGTTTTTTATTTCTTCCCAATTATCGGCGGAAAAAGTACTTTTGCCAGCCCAACCAAAATGAGTTTGAATAACTAACTTGTCGGTTTGGAATTGTTGTTGGTATTTAGCGAAATTAGTTTGGTTAAATAAATCGATAGCTGAAGGAATGGTGGGTAAATTATTTTTTTGACAGAAAAGAGTAAATTCATTTTTATCTTCCAAAAAACGATTAAGTTGATGATCAACAGCGGCACAAATCCAGTTGTTTTGACGGCAAATAAATTCAATTTTGGCTGATGGCTTAAAAGGAACGATAACTATTTGTTGATCATTAGCAGTTGAGTTAATGTAATTTTTGACTGAAGTATCGGATAAAAGTTTGCCGCTATTTTGAATATTGTTGGCTGAAGAAACAAAATAAAGAATATTTAGAGAATCTAAATATTCTTTTTGTTTTGGTGTAGAAGAATAAATAAGATGAAAGTTTTTTAATTGAGGTAAAGTAATGTCTAAAAAATCATCAACAACTAAAAAATAAAAAACATAATTTGACTGATTAATTTGATCAAAAAGATTCATATTAGCGTTTGGCTCCGGTTAATAAAATAACGGGATATTGGCCAATGTTTAAATTATTTTTAAGAGCTTTTTGATAGGCGGCAAAAGTTAAAGCACCTTCAAGAGAAGTAAGAATATTTTTTGACTTTAAATAAGAATCAGCGGTAACAATGGCTTCGTTTTGAAGAGTTAAACAAGAGCCGGAGCTGTTTTTGATAGCATTAATAACCTGATCTTTGTTGGGTAAGAATTTTACTGACAGAGCGTCGGTAATTAGTCTAGCTTCGGGAGTAAAATTTTGGTCAAAAATTTTACTAATAGTAGGATTGGCGGCTGATTGAGCTCCAAAAATTTTAATATTTTTAGGAAGTTTTTGAGAGATACCAAGAAGAGTCGTACCGCTGCCGATGGGGATAAAAATACTGGTGATTTGAGGTAATTGTTCAACTAAATCTTGAGTAATGGTTTGGTAACCGGCCAAACTTGAAGGGTCAGTCGATTGGCGTAAAAGATAAGCTTGATGTAATTTAGAAAATTTAATGGCATCGCTAATTGGTTGTTGAGAGAGAATAATCTCGTGGTCATATTTTTTGAGTAAATTTAGTTTTTCTGGAGAAATGTGGGGTGATAAAAAAATAGTTAGTTTAATATTTTCTTGATGACAAAAGTGAGCGGCAGAAATAGCAGCATTACCAGTACTGGAAATAACAGCCTGAGTAAAACCATTTTTTTTAAGGTTTTCAATTTGAAAAGGGATAGCCCTATCTTTGGCTGATCCAGTGATATTTTGATCTTCTCGTTTGAGATAAAAATTGTCTAATTGGACTAACGGAGTGTTTGTCATATAATGGGTTAACTTAAGCTTAATTATATATTCTTTAGCCTTATGACACAAACTAATAAAATTATTTGCCCTGATTGTAGTTCAGAAATTAAACCAACTGAAGGAATGATGATTGGAGATATTTTGGAATGTGAAGAATGTGGCACTGAAGTGGAAATTTTATCAATCGAACCTTTGGAATATCGTGAATTAATCGAGGAAAAGTGATTTAAGTCGATAAATTCCTTGGTTATCAAGCGTGGGATCAGTTAGGTCGACTTGGCCATATCTGACTCCTCTACCCCAAAAAGAGCTATCGACATAATCGATCATTTTGCCTTTCTTTTCAATGATAAAAAGAACATGATGGCCGTTTTTTTGGCGAATTAAATCACCAGTTTGAATATTATCGATATCATCAATTTTAGTTGATAAAGTTTCTGAGGTAAGCATTTCAGCTGAAGTTTTTCTAGGGTTGAGAGAGATTTTTTTGCCTAAAATTTGTCCATAAAAAGTTAATAGTTGAGTAGCTAATCCAGAGCAGTCAATACCGATTTTGTGTTTTTTTTGAAAATTATACAAACGTTGGGGTGAAAGTTTGTTGAGATCAACATGATTTTCTTTGGCTAGACGTTTAGTTTCTCTATCGATGTCTTTCCAATAGCCTTTAGCCCCCATAAAACGCTCTTTGATGACACGACCGTCACGAATGATATTGATCATGTAAGGCAAACCAATATAATGGTCGATTTCTTGTTTGAGTTGATCTAATTTAGTCCTAACCATAATCCAAAAATAGCTAAAATAATACCA
>CAYRYK010000019.1:0-5076 GCA_964428535.1 uncultured Gammaproteobacteria bacterium
CTTTTTCTCCAAATTCCCGTCAAATATTAGCTACTAATACTAAAACTAAAATTAACTACCTTATTTCTTTAGATAGTCCTATTGTTTCACAAAAACTAACTGACGTCACCAAAAACCTTAAAGATATTTACGCCGATTGGCAAACCCAAACATCACTTATTACTACCAATAAAATTAACCGTCTCCCTGAAGAGATTCAGCCGTTCGTTTCTACCGCTTCAGCCCAACATATTCAATATTCCACTAAAGAAGATAAAGTTCTTTATTTAGTCCAAACTGACGGTAATATTAAAGACAATTTAATCACTCCTCCTCCAGCCCAAAGCACCCAAACTCAAAATCGCCAAGTTAAGTCGGGTAACTATTATGTTTATGATATTAAAGACGATACCAATTTCTTTATTGGCTCTCAAAAAGATATTTCGCAACTTTTTTGGATACCCAATACCAACAATCTCACCTTTGTTCAAAATAAAAACCTCAAAGTTATTGACTACGATGGCACCAACCAACAAACTCTCCTTAGCTCTAATTTCGATTCCAATTGTGTCTATCCTTGGATCGACGGTAGTAAAATCGTTATTCTCACCAACCTCTCACTTAGCTCTACTGAAAACCTTTACTCTCTCTCTATTAAAAAATAGTCGAATTTCTACTCTTCAGTTTCAACTACCACTGGTACTTCAGCATCGGGTAAAACCACTTCATCTTCATTATCAGTATTTTGTTCATCACCATAAATAACCTCCATCTTCGTTCCCTCATTATTAGTTTCACCTAACACTTCTGCTTGTCTCATAGTCACCGAAGTTGATCCGCCTTGCATTATTTTTAAAGGCACTAATACCATCAAAGCCAATACAAAACACAAAACCAAGGTTCTCATGTTTCTGTCATTATCTGTCATATAAAACAGTATAAAGACTCTTTTTACCATCGTCAAGGAAACAATTTTCTTTATATCCTATTAGCAATAAAACTACTTCCTTGCTTTTTATTGACCCAAAATATACATCATTAAAATTCAAAAGATATCTTTAAGATATAAAAACCATATCAGAACCATCGTTATTAAAATAAGTTATAATAATCTGCTCATTAAAACCAAATGATTTTATAGCTAGATACTAAATACTAGATACTAAATACTATTATTAACGGGGATTGGCGCAATTGGCTAGCGTGCAGCGTTCGGGACGCTGAGGTTGCTGGTTCGAATCCAGTATCCCCGACTACACCCTGACTAATCGTTTTAAGGTTCTAAGTTTTTCTTTATACTTTCAACTTTATAACTTTTAACTAAATTCCGTCCTCATAGTTCAACGGATAGAACGGTCGCCTCCTAAGCGACAAATCCAGGTTCAATTCCTGGTGGGGATACTCAATCATAAATCAGGTTCAACCTGTCCCGTATCAATTCTGATTTATCAGAATTGCATCGGGATTCCTCCTGGGGATACTCACTTAACCTAGTTTAAATCCACTTTTAACCAAACCTTCAACCATCTATTCTATATTCTCTCTTTTAGCAGTTAAGGGTTAAAACTGACAAAATATTTTGCCTTAATATATCAATATATAAACCTATAATTCAAACAACATTTTCCCTTCCAAAGTCACCTCCAACATCTCTTTTAAACAACTTTCCTTCTTCTGTTTTTAAAAATTTTTCAAAAATTATTAAAAAACAATTTTTACCTCATCAAAATCAACTTCCACTTTCTCTCACTACTTTTTATCAAAAATCAGATCTTTACTCTCCAATATTGTCAAAAAATTACCATTAACCGCATATTTTAAACCTAAATAATATTAGTTAACCGCATATTTTTATTAATCTCCGCATTTTTAATGGATCAATTATTCTTAAAACTATTCCTATAGAATAACCGCAGATTAATCATTTTAAAAACTTACTCTTCTATATCATTTAATACTTAAAAACATATTTTTCTCCGCAATAACTTTCAAAAAACTTAAAATAAGTCACTTTTAACCTTCAATATCTACACCTTAGCTACACTTCTACCCTCTCTTCTTCTTGTCAAAAAAACCTTATTTTTAACTATATCAATTAAAATCTTTCTCTAACTATTTTTTAAGATTTTTTCTTACTGAAAAATAACCCATAACATTAAAAATAAAAATGACTCAAAAACAGATTTTACCCTAAACAACCAAATAAAAAAATATCAATTCCTCTATAGCAGATGAAGTATTTAATTGCTAAAACGTTCTTACATTAGCCTGTAATAACATTTCAAGCTAAAAATCTTACTTTTTAGCTATCAAAACCTGCCTAATTTCCTCTGGTCTAAAAATCTCTCCTGCCAAAGCTGAAACCTCTTTCAGACTCACCTTTTGATATTCTTTAAGCTCTTTTTCTATATCTACCAATTCATCTTCCAATAACCATTTCTGCCCTATCAAACTCGACCAGTAACTACTTTTATCCATGGCTAATTTTACTTTACCGGTTAAATAGTCCTTGGCTCTCTGTAACTCCTCTTCTTTAAGATTATCTTTAATCGATAAAATCTCTTTTCGTACTATATCCATTGCTTCTGTTATCTTTTCTAACTTCACTCCCGATTGAACACCCCAAAACCCTGCTTCTTCAAAACTTTCCGACACTGAATAAACATAATAAGCCAAACCCTTATCCTCTCTGATTTTTTGATAAAGTCTTGATGAGCTATTACCGTTTAAAATTATATCCAATAACCTAAAGGCGTATTTTCTTTCATCTCGGGACTTCAGAGCTGGTACTGCCATGGCAAAATGACCCTGTTCCACCTCTCTTACTATTCTCTTTTCTTTTTCTGAATTTAAAACTACTTCTATTTTAGGTAATTCATTGTCTTTCCCTAGATCAAAGCTACCAAAATATTTTTCCACTTCGCCAAAAGCCTTAGAATCAACATCTCCCGCCAAAACCACTACTATATTCTCTGGATTAATTAATTTATTTCTATAACCCACCACCTTATCTCTGGTTACATCTTCAATATCCTTTACTTCTCCGGCAATATCCCAACAACCTATTGGCGATTTACCATATAAAAATTTAGTTAATTCTGCTGATAAACCCATCATTGGATTATCCTGATACATTTTAATCTCTTCAATAATTACTCCTCTTTCCTTTAGAACTTCATCTTTATCAAAAACCGAATTAGTCAAAATATCCGACAACATCTCAACCGCCCAAGAAATATTTTCTCTGGTGGTATTTATATAATAAGATGTCATTTCCTGGCCAGTACCTGCATTATAACCAGCTCCTTTACTATCAATTTCCCTATTTATATCAGCTGCCACCACTCTCTTCTTCGTTCCTTTAAAAGCCATATGTTCCAAAAAATGGCTAATACCAAACTCATTACTCTTTTCATACTTCGATCCAATCTTCAAAAATACTTCTGCGGTTACCGATCTTAAGCCATTTATCGGCACTATCGCTACCCTAATTCCATTTTTAAGCTTTAAAGTTTCAGTTTTCATGATTTATTCGGTCTTTCAACCAATTTAATAGTCATTAGCAGTCAAAATATAAAACTGCTTGATATATTTTGTATTATTTTATTGAGTCAATTTAATTGACCATATCACTAAAGTTCAAACAAGTCTAATTAATATATCATTAATCCTGAGCTTGTCGAAGGACCAAGTTAACCACCTGCCTGCCGGCAGGCAGGTCTTCGTCTACTGTTCTACAACCAAATTTATCATTTTATTTGGCACGTATATCTCTTTTACTATCTTGCTCTCTCCTATCCATTTTTTAATCTGTTCCAAGTCTTTAGCTTTACTTATTATTGTGTCTTTATTATTAACCTTTATTTCTTCACTACTAATTATTAATTGGCCTCTTACCTTTCCGTTTATTGCCACCGGCAAACTAACTTCATCTTCTACTAAATATTTTTCATCCACTTCAGGCCACTCGCTCAAATGGACTGAAACTGGATCATTTTCTTCTCTAACATGAGTCCAAACCTCCTCTGCTAAATAAGGAGCTAATGGAGCAATTAATTTATCTAAAATTAAAATATCATCCTTTTTAATTGCCAAGTTATAAGTTGATAAACTATTCAAGGCTTCCATCAATTTAGCTATGGCTGTATTGTATTTAAAACTAGACAAATCTTCAGTCACACCTTTAATTAGTTTATTAATTATCAATAAAACCTCTTTTCTGTCAGCAGTACCTTCATTAGTCTGATTATCCCTATGGAAAGCTGTAGTAAATTTGTCGAATCTATCCAAAAATCTCTTTACCCCCATCAAAGTTTTTTCATTCCAAGCCATGGTCGAATCAAATGGTCCCATGAACATTAAATACATTCTCACCACATCTACTCCATATATATCGGCTACCGTTTCTGGCACAATTACATTCCCTCTGGATTTGCTCATTCTTTGATTATCTGGACCCAAAATCACTCCATGAGAAATTCTCTTAAAGTAAGGCTCTGGATTTTCTTTTGGCAATACACCCAAATCCCACAAAAATTTGTAAATAAATCGAGAATAAAGTAAATGAAGCACATTATGTTCATCTCCCCCAATATAAATATCCACCGGTGACCAATATTTTAATTCCTCTTGACTAGAACTAAATATATCAGCAAATATATCATTTGAACCTAAACTATGTTTTATCTTATCCGCTAATACATATCCCAAGAAATACCAATCACTTCCCGCCCAGTTTGGCATTGTATCCGTTTCTCTTTCCGCATCAGTACCACAAACTGGACATTTACATTTTACAAAACTTTCAATTTTCGATAATGGACTTTTACCATCATCGGTCGGTTCATAAGCTTCCACTTCCGGTAACACTATTGGTAATGTTTCATTCTCTACTGGATACCATCCCGGATTATTTTCCAAAACTTTTATGTCTATATTTTGTTGCTCACTATATTTTTTTATTTTTTCTTTATAGCTGATTAACTGATTATCTGACAAACTGACGAGCTGATTTTTGCATTTTTTGCAAAAAATCATTGGTATTGGTTCTCCCCAATAATGTTGTCGACTAAATATCCAATCTCTCAAATGATAAGA
>CAYRYK010000019.1:5176-9611 GCA_964428535.1 uncultured Gammaproteobacteria bacterium
ACTATTTCTAAACCAAATTTCTTAGCAAAAGCAAAATCTCTCTCATCATGTGCCGGCACTGACATAATTGCCCCGGTTCCATAACTGGCTAATACAAAATCCGAAATCCAAATTGGAATTTTTTTATCATTTACTGGATTAATTGCGTATAATCCTGAGAACACTCCTGTTTTATCTTTGGAAAGTTCCGTTCTTTCCATATCACTCTTTTTTCTGGCATTTTTAACATAACTCTCAATTTCTTCTTTTTTTATTTTACTAATAGCTACTTCGCTAATTAACTTCTTAACTAATTCATGTTCCGGAGCAATTACCATAAACGTTGCTCCAAAAAGGGTATCTGGTCTAGTTGTAAACACCTCTAAATAACTTTCCTTTTTGTTTGAAAATTGAAAATTCAAAATTGAAAATTTAATCCGTGCTCCTTCCGATTTACCTATCCAGTTAATTTGCTGTTGTTTTACCTTTTCGATAAACTCAGTTCCCTTTAAACCCTCAACTAACTTATCAGCATAATCTGTTATCTTTACTACCCACTGGGATATATTTCTTCGTGACACCTCAGCTCCACATCTTTCACACTTTCCATCAACCACCTCTTCGTTTGCCAAACCAATTTTACAACTTGGGCACCAATTAATTGGCATCTCCTTTTTGTAAGCTAATCCCTTTTTAAATAATTGGATAAAAATCCATTGAGTCCATTTGTAATATCGCGGATCGGTTGTATCTACTTCTCTTTCCCAATCAAACGAAAAGGCTAATCTTTTCATTTGGGTCCTAAAATGATCCGTATTTTCCTTAGTAATTTCTTGCGGCTTCCGTTTCATTTTAATAGCATAATTCTCTGTCGGCAAACCGAAAGCATCCCATCCCATGGGAAATAAAACGTTATAACCCATCATCCGATTAAAACGAGCATATACATCTGCTCCAGTAAAACTAAAAGCATGACCAATATGTAAACCACTCCCACTTGGATACGGAAATTCTACTAACACATATTTCTTACCTTTGTCTTTTTTGTCTGATTTTTCGGCCCGACTAATCTCTGGGTGTTCCTCCCAGAATTTCTCCCATTTATTTTCTATTAACTTAAAATCGGTCATATTTTGTCACCTATTCTATCATTTTCCCAACCAATTTATGATAATATAAAATATTCATGTCTACCAACAAAATCTTTTTGACATGGTCCGCTAGCATCGTTTTGGCCTTCTCTATTGGTTTTGCCGTCGCTAATAAAACCAATTTCAACGTCACTAAAGATGACGATGAAATTATTCGAAAAAATTTCAATTACAAATATATCAATCCTATCCTCGAGTGTAATCCTGATATTGCCCAAAATAACAATTTTAATTCTCTAAAAAAAGATATAAACCAATTAATTAGTCAAGAAATTCAAAAGAAAAATATTAGTTTTGCTTCAATTTACTTTCGTGACCTAAATAACGGACCATGGTTTGGTATTAACGAAAAAGAATATTTTGCCCCAGCCAGTCTTATTAAAGTCCCCATTCTTATGACCTATCTTAAAAAAGCCGAAAATGACAGTAGCTTATTACAAAAGAAAATTTCTCTTATTATTACTCCTGATGGTGACTCAATTCAAAATATCAAACCATCGGTTTCTTTGGCTCCCAACCAAGAATATACTATTGAAGATCTTCTAGAAAAAATGATCATTTATTCCGACAATGACGCCTACAATACTCTGGCTCAAAATCTTACCGAAGATGAATTTATTAAAATTTATAAAGATTTAGACATTGATATTTCCAAAGCCTTTACCGATCCTAACGGTAATATTATCACCGTTAGTGGTTATTCATCCTTCTACCGTATTCTTTTTAATGCTTCTTATCTTAACCAAGAAATGTCCGAAAAAGCTCTTTCTATGTTAGCCCAAACTCAATATAAAGATGGATTAGTCGCTGGAGTTCCCAAAGATGTTGCTGTCGCTCATAAATTTGGTGAAAGAAAATTTCTCGATAGTGGTGAAACCCAATTTCATGATTGCGGTATCGTTTATCTGCCCAAGAAACCTTATCTTCTTTGTATTATGACTCGCGGTAATGATCTTACCAAAGCCAGTAATGTCATCAAAAATATTTCTCAAAAAGTCTACCAAACTCTTAATCAACCTCAACAGTAATCTCCCCATTTACATCGGTTCTCAAAATTTCTGCTCCTGATTTTTTTAGTCTTTCCAAAACCTCCTCTCGCGGATGACCAAACTTATTGTTTTTCCCCACACTAATTACTGCCGTTTTTGGTTTTATTACTTGCAACAGCTCTTCGCTCGTTGCTGACTCTGACCCATGATGGCTTACCTTTAAAACATCAACTCCATATCCAAGTGTTCCGTAGCCTTGGCGAAGGACATCCCGCCAAACTAATTTTTGTTCTGCCTCTTTTTCCATATCTCCGGTCAACAACATCGACCAAACTTGCCCGCCGAAGAGGCGGGTCCCCTCCTTAACCCTCAAAATTCCTGCCACCGAATTTTCATTATCATCAACTTCTTCTATTGGTTTTTCTTCCGGCCAGACCACCTCAAAATTAAACAAACTTAACGAAACTATATCATTTTGACTTAATTTTCGTGAGTAAATTTTTTGTTCAATATCCTTATCCAAATAACCATTACTGAAAAAATTTTTCACTTTATAAACTTTCATCAAATCATTTAAGCCACCTATATGATCACTATCTCCATGGCTTAAAATTACTGCCTCAATTGTTTTATCCCAAAATGGCAAGTGATTTTCTAAACAATTCAAAACCTTTTTATTATCCGGTCCGACATCAAACAAAATCTGAATATTTTTATATGTCACCAAGATTGCATCACCCTGCCCCACATCACAAACTATTACCACTGGTTTAGTTTTAGGCAATGTCAACCAAAACATCCCGACTAAACCAATCAAACTAATGAACAAAATTAATCGTTTCATTTAAACCCCTCTGTCATTTCATGACATCTCCCCTTGATTAAAGGGAGAAGCTCATCTTTAACTTTCAAAAAATTGTTTAAAACTTCTTCATTTTTAAACCTTAATGTTTTTATATTCATCCTTTCTAGATATTTATCTCTTTCCGAATCATAATTAGCCTTAAAATTATGCGAGTCGCCGTCAATTTCAATCGCTAACAATAATTCTGAACAGTAAAAATCTAAAACAAATCTGAAAATTGGTTTTTGTCTGGTAAATTTATAACCAAATTTATTTTTTCTTAAATACTGCCACATTATAAATTCAGCCTGAGTTGGATTTTTTCTATTGTTTCTCGCTATTTCTCTTAATCTATCAAAGTATTTTATATTTCCTCTTTTTGTTTTTGCTTCAACATCAACCAAATATTTCATATAAACCCCTCTTTAATTTAAAGTTTTCATTAAACCTCACCCTGTCATGGACAGGGTAAAAACAAATTCCCCTCCATCAGGGAGGGCAGGGGTGGGATCAACAATACCATTATTTAAAACCCCTCTGTCTCATTTTATTCGACATCTCCCCTTGATTAAAGGGAGAAGCTCATTTGATTGTTTTAGAGTTTCCTCCCTTTTTCAAGGGAGGATTCCGGTTTATCCGGAGGCGGGTTTTAATCCAAATTAATATCACATACCACCCCAACAATATCAAATAATTAAATTTCACTTCTACATTCACCCATCCCCAATTCCCCACCATCTCCACTACCGTCACAAAATACTTTAACAACGGCCATATCGACCACAAAACCATTTTCCCTAACACTGGTACCACTAATCCCAAAAACGTTCCTATAAACCCCACTACCGTTGTCGTTTCTACCACCAACATCACTAACATATTGCTTATTGGTCCCACCAAATTTATTTTTCCAAAAAACAACCCCATTATCGGGCTAATCCACAAACTCACCCAAAAACTTGAAGCCAATACTCCCTTCCATGGGCTTGTTATTACTCCTATAAAAGCCATGAAACTTAACCAAAAACTAACTTCCATTACTGACCCTGGCCAAGCCAAAACAATTATTAATCCACTTAAAATTAAACCTCTAACTAAACTATATTTTCTTCCCAAAATTTGTGCCCAATACATTACCGATACTAAAATCATCGCTCTTACCACCGGCACGTCCCAACCTACTATCTCCAAATACCCCAATACTACTACAAACCCCAACCCAATTGCCTTTTTCCGGCCAATTAGTTTTGCTAAACTTTCCACCAACCCTTTAAATACCAAAATAATATTACTACCGCTTACCACTACCAAATGCACCAGTCCACTATTTTTTAATTGATTATAAAAATCTTTACTAAAACCACTCTTGTCTCCCCACAACATCCCATTTAGTAATCCCGCCTCTGTCCCCGGCAAACTTTGATTAACCACATATATCAAACTATCCCTTTTTACAAACCTGTACATCAATA
>CAYRYK010000019.1:9711-12259 GCA_964428535.1 uncultured Gammaproteobacteria bacterium
TATTCCCAAAATTAACAATCCATCCACCCATCCAAATTTCCCCAACTTTTCCCTTAACATAATTTATTCTATACTATTTTAATGACCCAAGTTTTTAGCATCCTTTTATTCTTAGTTTCTTCACTTACTGCCTACCTAATTTCTATTTCTAGTATTTCCAATTTCATCCCTCAAATCATTGCTTTAGCTTCACTCGTTTTTATTTTTCTTTCCCTTTTTAAAAAACACTTTTCTCTCCATTTAATCGCCTTCATTATCAGCTTAGTTGTTTTTTATACCGACGGTCTCAATTCACCATTTTTTTTTCTTATTTATTTTTTACTTTTTACTGTCGCCTTTCAAAATCCACCCACTACCACTCTAAGTCTCTCTCTTATACTAATTATTCTTTTGAGCCAATCTCTCAATTCACTTCAATCTCTTCTACCTCTTGGTTCCCTTCTTCTTATCACCCCTCTCTCCTGGTTTATTGGTAAACAATATTTAGATAAAAACAAAGTTGATACTGATTTTTCTGTTAGTGAAACTAACGTTCTCATGTGGCTTTCACTTAAATTTAAAACTGGTATCTGTCAAATTATCGACAACTGTTCCGAACTTCTTTCTACCCCTTTGCAACCCACTCAAAAAGAAAAAATTAAATATATTAAAGATTCGGCCAAATCTCTTCTGAATTCTTCTGAAAAATTAAAAACTGAAGTCGATCAACAATCAGATGAAGAAGACTAAACCCTTTGTCGCCTTATCAGCGACATTTCCCTTAAAAAGGGCAACTAATAAAAAGCTTCCCTTCTTTAAGGGGAGATGTCAATTCATTGACAGAGGGGTTTTAATTATCTTAATTCTAAGTTTCTTTTTCTCAGTCCAAAAAATAAATGCTCAAAGTTTTGACTCCGCCAGTTACCACATTGATTGGGGTAATTTTAATATGACTAGCGGTAAAAAAACTTCTACTAATTATCAACTCACCGATACTGTTGGCCAAAATGCTCCAGGTAAATTTACTTCCACTGGTTACACTGTCAAAGCCGGTTTTCAATACATTTACGATACTTTAGACAAATTTTCTTTTAGTATCAGCGATATCTCTATTGATTTTGGTTCACTCACTCCCAACGTTGGTTCGACTCAATCAAACACCATTTCTATCACCACGCCTTCTGGTCATGGTTATCAAATTATGGCCATCGCCAATAAACCCCTTTCTACCATTAGTAACAGCACCATTCCTGATACTAGTTGCGATACTAGCTGTAGTATTTCTTCTTCTGGTGTTTGGACCAGTTCTAGTAAATATGGTTTTGGTTTCAATACCATTGGTATTAATAGTAGTGGTGTCGCCACCAATATTGGCACTTCATCATACTTCACCAACTCTACCTATTTCCGACCCTTTGCTGCCACCTCTCGAACCGAATCACCTCAAATTATTATGTCAGAAAATAGTCCCGTCAAAAATCGTTCCGCTCGTATCACTTACAAGATTAATATCTCTCAAAATCAGCCCGCCGGCAATTACGAAAATTTAATAAACTTAATAGCTGTACCAAAATATTAATTTATGAAATTGATTTATTACTTTCTACTTTTAACTTTTCACTTTCAACTAAATCATGTTTAATCTCTCTCTTACTCCACCTCAAGTCGAATTTGTTCTCAAGCCTGGTGTTACTCTCACCCAAGCCTATCAAGTTACCAATGAATCTGACCAAAAAATCACTCTAAACACCCAAGTACTTCCTTTTCTCCCCTCCGGCAACAACGGTTCTGTCACTTACAATAATCTTCTCTCCAATCCCAACATAAATTTTTCTTTAAACAATGCTGACTTAAAACTTGGCCAACCATTTACTCTCCAGCCCCAAGAAACTCGCCAAATTGTTCTCAAAATCACCGCCTCTCCTCAAACATCACTTTCTGATTACTATGCCACCTTCTTTGTTTATCAATCAACAGACAAAACTGCTAATGGCACTACTATTTCCCAAACATCAGGCCAAATCGGCTCCCATATCCTTCTTAGTGTCGCCGATACCGAAAATCCAAAAACCGAAGGTATTATTCAAAAATTTTCCCTCACCCCAAAAATCAAAGACGTTTTTTTTACTCCTATTAAATTTTACGGACAAATCCAAAATAATTCTAACTATTTTTTTAAAACTGCCGGTAAAATCACCATCTCCAAAAACCAACAAGTCATTAAAGAATTAAAACTCGATTCTCAAAATATTCTTGCCAATTACTATCGTCAATTTTCCTGCAACGACCAACAAATCTGTACCTTATCACCTCCACTTTGGCCCGGAAAATACACTGCCACTCTTGAATTCGATTCCTCTCTCAATATTCCTTCGTCATCAGTTTCTTTTCTTGTTATGCCAGTTTCTCCGCTGATTCTAATCGGTACTATTATTTTTATTTCTTACTTAATCAATCGCCTCTCCAAAATTTTTCCCAAAAAAAATACCGGTGAGTGAAATTTGTTGTAAAAAATAAGTAGCTTTCGCTAACTCACCTTTTATTTTCAAATCTCACCCACCGGCAAACA
>CAYRYK010000020.1:0-12244 GCA_964428535.1 uncultured Gammaproteobacteria bacterium
CACATAAAAATCATAGCAGATTTACCTTTACAATTTTATTGTACAAACTTTATTTTGAATTATTTTCTCAAGTATTTTTCTCGATTTATAAGTTTTTAATTTATATTCAATTTTTCTTGCCATACTTAACTCTGAATATTCTTGTTGAAATACAATCTTCCACGGAATACCTAATTTAGTTGATTTAACCAAACCTTTATTCTGTTGTCTATTTAAACGCCTTGTAGGATTGTCTGAACTTCCAATATAAAATCTATCCAAAGTTTCACTTTTCAATATATACAAATATCCTTTCACTGTGGATGCACATGGACTCGGACCATGGACCCCCGACTTATAAGATCGGTGCTCTAACCAACTGAGCTATGCATCCAAATTTTTAAAGTATCCATGCACTTATTATAACCATGGACCCGTCCGATAAATATCGGACTGCTCTAACCAACTGTAGGGTTTATCCCTACTCCGATGAGGATTTATCCGATATCGGAGAGATTATTGATTCCGAATATTTGTAGCAGGAGCGGGGCTCGAACCCGCGACCTTAGCGTTATGAATGCTACGCTCTAACCAACTGAGCTACCCTGCCATGGTACACCGTAGCCTAGCGAAGGCTACCCTTAATGTACTTCGAATTATACCAAAAATATACAAAAAAGCCGTCAAATTAATGACGACCTCTTTGTTTGTTGCGGGGCCTAGAGTTGAACCAGGTCTGTGAGATTATGAGCCTCACGTGCAGCCGTACACTACCCCGCATGTTGTAGTCAAACGACTGGGGAAGTTTAACACAAGTTTTTTATTGAGTAAACAGTTTTATCCACTTTTCCCAATTTGTTTCTGCTTTTACCTCAGTTATCTCTGGTTTATATTCTTTTTTCTCTTCATTTTTTGGTAAATCTAGCCAAGCATCACCTTCAGTTCCCAAAGCCAATAACTCTCTTTTTTGTTGGTCAATATAAGCACTTGTAGTTGCGTATTCCACCTTTTTTATTAGCTGTTGATTTTTAATCTTCATTTTTTCTAAACTTACCTTAAGTTCCTCGTTTTCTCTTTTTGCATTTTTTAGCGTGTTATACTGATTTAGAACATTAAAAAACGTCGATAATAAAACAATTATTGATAGTATCAATAAAGCTAAGTTTTTTGTTCTTTTCATCCTTATTTGTAATTTGTCCTAATTTGTGTTATTATAAGACGTTTTTAGATATCAACATTTATGACTGAATTATCTTTTAATAGTTCGCTAAATACTTTTGCTCAGGCGCTTACCCAAAAAGGTAAGTCCACAAATACTATTGTAGCTTACAAGGGCGACATCAACCAACTATTTGCTTACCTTTCAGCTAAGGGTCTTGGAGATATTCATGCCATTACTTCCGACCATATCAATGATTTTAAGGAAGACTTAGCCAAAAATGAATACACTGCCAAATCTATTTCTCGTAAACTCAACTCTATTAAAAACTTTTTTTCTTTCCTTAAAAATGAAGGTCTAATTGAAATTGATCCCTCAATTGAAGTTAAACATCCAAAGTACGAAAACGACATCCCTAAAATTTTAAAACCAATTGAATATCGTTCTCTCCGAGATGCTTGTCGCAACGATACTCGAGCTACTGCTATCGTTGAACTTATGTTACAAGCTGGTCTTCGTATCAAAGAAATCGAAAATTTAAAAATGGACAATGTCAAAGATAATGACATTTTTATTGAAAGTTACGAAAGTCATCCAGCCAGAACCGTACCGTTAAACAATTCTGCTAAATTAGCTCTTCAAAAATATTTAACTGAAGGCCGTTATCCTGGTCGTTCCAAAAATGTTTTTGTCACTAAAACCGGCAAAACCTTATTAGCTAGAAATATTCGTAGTTTATTGAATCGATTTTTCAATAGAGCTGATCTTAAACAAATCAAAGTTAACGATCTTCGTAATACTTTTATCGTCTTCCAACTTAAATCTGGCGTTCCTATTGATGTTGTTTCTCAAGTTGTCGGTCACAAGCGTATTTCTACTACCGAAAAATATTTGGAATTAATCGAATCTAAAGAAGAATCCAAAGGTATCAAACTCAAAGAGTTATAAAAACAAGTAAATAATTAATTTAATAACCCCACTTGGGGTTATTTTTTTTATTCAAACATTAAACCGATCGTTTTTATTTTTTCTGACAAGCTGATTAACTGATATACTGACAGTCTTTTTAAAGACGAGCTCTCTGTGCTATTTCTGCTTCCACCAAAGCTTTTGGTCTACCATATTTCAATGCTGACAATCGTTTAATCATCTCTGCCATTTTGGGATTACCTGGTTTTTTCTTTTCTACTGCTGCCACTTTTAATGAGAATGGATCTTTTGGTACTCCATTAACCATAGTTTTCAAATAAATTTCTCCGGTTCCCAAATTTAACAAATCCTTTTCTCCAAATTCTGGTTGAAATTGTTTCACTAAAAATCCTGCATCCGAAATACCTAATCTGAAACTGCAAATTGTTCCCACGTTTCCAAACACTGCGTTCTTCACTTCGTCATCCATTTGCGAAATAAACTGATTGGCCACCGTCAAATTCAAATGATATTTTCTCGCTTCAGACAAAATCACCGCAAAATCCTGAGTAGCAAAATTTTGGAACTCATCCACGTACAAATAAAAATCTCGTCTTTTTTCTTCTGGTATATTTTGTCGACTCATAGCAGCGATCAAAATTTTTGGAATTAACACTAACCCTAAGAAAGCTGAATTTTCTTCACCAATTGTCCCTTTTGCTAAATTAATGATTAAAATTTTTCCTTCATCCATTGCCTGACGGAAATTAAATGATGATGTGCTCTGACCAATAATATTTCTCATCATCGTATTGGTAATAAATCGACCGAATTTTGACACGATATAATCCAACACTTCTGATTTATGAAAATCACTTGTTTGGGCAATTTGATCAGTCCAATAACGCCTAACCATTGGGTCTTTTACCTTAGGTAAAATTTCTTGTACATAACTTTGATCAGTCAAACAACGAACTATTTCAATAAATGTTGCTCCTGGTTCTGTCATTACTGTCAACATAATATTTCGAATTGCGTGTTCGAAGCGTGGACCGACGATACCTGTTTTATAAGGATCGTACAATTTATACATCAAATTGATAATTGATGATGTTACAAAATCTTTTTGGTCTTCACTTTCACATTCCATCACATTGAACCCCATTGGTCTATCAGTTTGTGATGGATCAAAATAAATCACATCATCCACTCTTTCTGGTGGAATTCTTTCCAAAATACTTTCAAAGGTATCATGTGGATCAATAAAACAAACTCCTTTTCCAGCTTTGATATCTTGCAAAGCCATATCTGCCAACAACCACGATTTACCCACACCAGTTTGTCCGACTATATAAAAATGTCTTTGTCTATCAGTCGGGGACATATAGAACTTCTTATCTACTCCTCTATACAAATTATCTCCAATATATAAACCTTCTTGTGGTGAATCCACTGGCGCTGGTGCTTTTTTCGACTTTAACCAATAAATATTTGGGGTCATTATCTGTTTGTTGGGTAAATGAAATATTGAAGCCAATTCATCTACCGACAAAATCGTTTTATTTTTAAACCAAAACACTACTGGATATTTATAAATAAAGTCCTCCATAAACATTGACTTTAAGTAGATTTTTTTACTACTAAATTTATTCCATGGTGATTCAAATTGTCCAAAACATGCCTTAATATTCGAAATATTCATTTTGGCAATTTCTTTGCTTGGTGCCACCGCCACAATTCTAATTACTGTTTCCAATCCGGTTTTACTGCATTTTTGCTCAATTGATTCCAGTTGTTTAGCATCAACTTTGTAGGAAGCTTTCTCTGGGTTTGACTCACTTTTTTTAGTACTACTAATAAAACTTTTACCTACCTTCGACCATGAACCATCAGTTGGAGAAATTACCAATTGTATGGCCACTGTCTCATCTTTATTCAATTTTGATAAAGCTGAAGTTATGGCTGCTAATGGATCTGTTGAAATCTCTTTATAACTTTTTAATGGATAATGAGGTAATTTTTTCAGTCCTAACCAAGCATATTCCACCACGCCATTCTTTGTATAAATATTTGGCTCTTCCATCACTTTAATATCCGCCCCTGCATAAACACTATAAATCTGTTTTTCAATTAAATCTTGATATTTTTCTGGTACCGACACATAAAATTTAATGTCCTCGTTTGTTCCTACAATCTCTAACGATGCACTGGGTTGAGCCACAAATGATTGAAACCACTTTATCTTAGTACTTTTAAACATACTTCCAAATGAAGTTAAAATTTGTTCCATAGCGTCAATTTTTACTTCATTGTCTTGAGGTACCGCCACCAATAAATTTACCTGTTTAAGCGATTTTTCTTCTCTATCTTTCCATTTAAACCACAAAATTAACCCCCAAGCTATCAAAAAAAGTAAACCACTAATCAACAATGTCAGTACTAAAACCGATATTGCAGTATTTACATAACCCAATAAAATATTTTCGTTCATTCCTCTTTAAATTTTACCTTACCTTCATTTTTTTTGATAACCCTCAAAATAAATTCTGACAACCATCTCCAGGCATTATCTACCGGTTTATTAAATCCATTGGTAAATGTTTTTTTATTGCTAGGTAAGGTTATTTTTGTTACTGTTGTGGCAATTGGTTGAAGTACCGAATCATCATCACCTTTAACTTTTTGATTATTTTGTTTTAAAACTGGATCTTCTTCCACTTTTTGCATCCAAGTTTTTACTTCTCTAGGAATTGGGATATCTTTTTCTTTTTGTAAATCCACCATTACTGCCGATAATTCCTGTTTTTCTGTTACTTGTTTAATTGTTTCTTGTGGAACTATTCTTTCTCTACTTTCTGGCATAATTACAGTATAAATTAGATTGTATAATTAACCAATGGCAGAAAACCAATCAACTATGTCTCAGGTGCGTCAAATCGACAACAGTCGTCATTGGTTGCCATTCCTCACCAGTTTACTTTTAATCTTTTTAATTTTTCTTTTTGTTTGGTTTTTTCGTGGTGGTAGTTTTCGTCTTTATGCTAGTCTTTTTTTCTTAATCTATTCAGTTACTCATCAAATTTGGCTTTCGGTTATTCTCATGGGTATTTTACAGAACATCATTTTTTTACCACTGCGTATTATTGGTAATCATTTTTACAAATCCCTCAAAGTATTCGAGGATGAACTTGAAAAACAAGACGATTCCCAAAACCAATACTTTATGGTTTCCGATAGAAATCAAGTTGCCGCTAAACTTGAAGAAGGAAGTCTGCCTATCGTTTTTTATATTTTCAATTTTTTTGTCAATGCTATCGCCTTTTTTTCTGCCGGACGTATCTTTTTAATCGATTTTTATACCGACCCTAATACTCTTCACAAAATGAACTTACTTTACAAATTTGTCCCTCATCCTCAATTTCCTCTTCAAGGTGTTTATCTTAATCTCCCTCTTTTTAAAATTACTCAAACTACATCTATATCTTGGAATGTTATTCTCTGGCTTATTGCTGCCACTATTATTCTTCCCACTGCTTTACGCCTTATCTGGCGTTTTTTCCGTTTTATTTTCAAAAGAAATCAAAAAATCTTGTCAGCTCGAATTCAATATAATCATCTCTTACTTAAACTCAGTGGCTTTGCTGGTGTTGGCTCACTTATTTTAATTTTTATCTTGCGTCATTTACCCACTGCTGTCCAAGGATTTATTTTCCCAATTGATCTAACTCGTCAAAACACTCCTATGAATTTCACTACCGCCGTCGGTACCTTTATTGTTACTATGCATGCTGGCTTTCAAGGTAATTCTGAAATTAGCAAAGAAGCTTTAGCCTCGGGTATTCCCAAGAAAGTTGTCGACAAAGTGTTTCATGACAAAATGAGTCAAACTTTTAAAAACGCTATTATTCTTGGTTTAGGTGCTTTCTTTATTACCAACAATATCCCTTCTGCTTTTGAACTTTCCGTCACCACTTTTGAAGTTATGTATATGATTTATCCTTATACTTTCGGTTTAGCTCTCAAAAAAGTAGGTGCTATCGAAGAAATCGTTAAAGATGATTAATTTATAACTTATGATTCAATCACCAAATTTTCTCGAAACTCTAAATAATTACAAAAATCTTCTCTGGCCCTTTATTGAAACTAATCTTAATCAAATCAAAGATTACCCGGAGTTTTGTCAAATTCCATCTCAATATCAACCTATTCTCGATTTTCATTTCACCATGGTCGATGATTACCCCAAACGAAAAGGTAAATATATTCGTCCTACTTTGCTTTTATTAACTGCCCAAGCCATGGGTTTTTCTCTCGACAAAACCCTGCCTACGGCTGCTGCTATGCAGCTTTCCGAAGATTGGATTCTTAGTCACGATGATATTGAAGATCAATCCGACAGTCGTCGAGGAGCTCCAGCCCTCCAAAAAATTTATGGCGATCATTTAGCTCTCAATGCCGGCGATGCTCTCCATGTTCTTATGTGGCAGGTTTTATCTCAAAACTTTTCTCTTTTGGATAAAGATATTGCTCAACAAATTCAACAGGAATTTTTCACCATGTTAAATCGGACCATCTTGGGTCAAACCATCGAAATAAAATGGATTGAAGATAATCGATATGACCTAAAAACAGATGATGTTTTGTTAATTGCCGAGAGCAAAACCTGCTACTACACTATTTCTGGTCCTATGCGCTTAGGTGCCATTCTGGCTGGTGCTATTCCAGAACAATTAAATTCTATTTACAAATTTGGGCAAGCTTTAGGCAAATCATTTCAAATTATTGATGATCTTCTTGACTTAACTTCTGATTTTTCCGGTCAAAAAACCCAAACTGGCAACGACATTTACGAAGGTAAAAGAACCGTTATTTTGATTCATTTATTAGAAAATATTGATCCTCAAAACAAAACCAAATTAACCGAAATTTTAAATAAATCCCGAACTCAAAAAACTAGTGAGGAGGTATCTTGGGTCATCGATCAAATGAAAGCTTATGACAGTCTCAACTTTGCCCGCCAATTGGCCGACAACTATTCCACTCAGGCTCGTCAAATTTTTGATAATGAATTAACTTTTTTATCAAATGAGCCTTTTCGTTCCCAACTATCCGCTGCTATCGACTTTATCATCACTCGCAATCATTAACTATTAATTATCAATTAATGATAAAAATAAAAAAAGTTTTTAATAGGCACCATCAGCTTTATCTATTAATTTCTTTTTTTATTTTTATTTTTCTTATCACTTTTTATAGTTTAAATTTCCCCAAAAGAGAAACCACCGTTTCTTTAATTACTCCCACTCCTACACTCCGTCCTACCAGTACACCTATGCCCACTGCTATCAAAGGTACCCCTCAACCACTCAAAAATATTGATGGTACCTATACTGTTGGTACTAGAAAATTAGAAGTCAAATACGATCCAAAAACCAGAATAACTTCATTGTTTTTTAAAGAAAATGGTCAAAACGTTTTAATTAATTCTTTTGAAAGTCGGGAATTAAGTGATGGCAATGTTTACCGTAATATACCAATAAATTTCTCAATATCTTCAGACAATAATTATCTTACGTATAAAGTTATTTGGGAATGGGAAGGTTCAATCTCCGAGTTTTATAATATTCCCGACAAAAAAGTTACTCGTCTGAAACTTTCTATTGATAACTCTGGTTTTTCCAAAGATAACCAATATTTTTATGCTTGTTCTCTTGATAATATGACTCGTGGCGGAGTCTATATTTATCGTTTACCCAAAATGGAATTGGTTTATCAAGACAAAAAAGAAAGCGCCAAATGTCAGTATGATGCTTCCAACAATAGTCTAAAAATAAGTTACACTGACTACGACAAGCCATTTTTTACCAACACTATTTATTATTTCGATACCAACAAAGTCATTCCTCAATAAAAATAAATGAATTTCTCCATTCATCTGGCCAAACCAATTGACCTAAAACAATATACTAATCTTCTTCAACAAACTTATCAATCTGCATATACTAATCCTGAAATTGATTTAACTGAAGAATGTTTTTCTCCTCAAGTTTTTAATACTCCAGATACCCAAAAATATTTATCTACTAAATTAATTAATTCTTCCCATCAAAAAACCTGGTTGGTCTTTGACAATAAAAAACTAATTGCCTCAGCCACTTGTAAAATTATTGATGAAAATAAAGCCGAATTCTCCGGATTTTATGTTCTTCCAGAGTATCAGCATCAAGGTATTGGTAAAACCCTTTATCAAAAAGTTTTAAAATTTTCTAAAAATCATGATTTATTGTTAGGAATTTATACTCACAATACTAAAACTCTAAAAATTTATCAAAAATGGGGTTGGCAAATTGACACCAGTCGAGGAGAAAATGGTTATGTCACTGGCCACTGGCCCGAATGGCCCGACGGCGTCACGGCCAAAAGTGTTTATTTAATTCTAAAAAGAAAATAATTTTATTTGGGTTAAGTTCGGTTCTTTAGCTTTAATCTTGTTATAATATTCCAGTGGATAATCAGGTCGAAGAAATCAAACAAAAACTCAATATCGTCGACGTTATCAATCGTTTTACCCCCCTCAAAAAACGTGGTCGAAATCATATTGCTTGCTGTCCTTTTCATGGCGAAAAAACCCCATCATTCACTGTCTCTGAAGAACTTCAAATTTTTAAATGTTTTGGTTGTGGTAAATCCGGTGATATTTTTACTTTTGTCCAAGAATACGAACGTATCGATTTTCGCGAAGCTCTCACCGAATTAGCTGCCATGGCCGGCATCGTCCTCAAAAAAAGTGAGTTCGATAATAAGCAAGATTCTCGCAAAAAAGTTCTATCTGATTTAAATTCTCAAGTCGAAAAATTTTATCAATACATGCTTTTATCCCATCCATTAGGTAAAAATGCTCTCGATTATGTTACTAATAGGGGAATTAGTTTGGCTACTATCAAGCAATTTGGTTTGGGTTATTCTCCTGAAAATCCCGCCATTGCCGTTAATTTTTTAACCAAAAAAGGTTATAAAATTGATGATTTAATTGCCTCCGGTACTTTTGGCAAAAGTCAATACAACTCTCGTGTTTACGATCGTTTTCAAGGTCGTCTCACTTTTCCTCTTTCCGATTATCGTGGTCGTATTTTGGGTTTTTCTGGCCGCATGTTACCCACCACCAAAAATCAAGATTCTGGTAAATATATTAATTCTCCTGAAACCGAAATTTATCACAAAAGTTTTAATCTTTTTGGTCTTCATTTGGCCAAAGATTTTATTCGTCAGCAAAATGCGGTCATTGTTACTGAAGGGGAGTTTGATATGATTTCTCCTTTTCAGGCCGGCATCAAAAATATTGTTGCCATCAAAGGCACTGCTTTTACTGAAGAACAACTCCAACTTCTTCGCCGTTATACCGATACTCTCATTCTTGGTCTCGATTCTGATTTTGCTGGTTCTAATGCCTCTCGTAAAAGTATTGAGCTTGCTGATTCTATGGAGTTTGACATAAAAGTCCTCCTATTGGGTGAAAAATACAAAGACCCTGACGAAGCCGTCCGCAATGATTTAGAATTTTTCAAAAAACAGCTCGATCAAACCGTTTCTATCTGGGATTTTATTATCCAATCTCAAATCAAAATCAACAACCCCGACACTATCAAAGGTAAAAAAGAAATTTTAAATGTCGTTCTCCCATTTTTAATCAAAATCAAAAATTCTGTCATTCGTTCCGACTATCTCAAAAAATTAGCCAATGAAATTGGTTCCGATTATGAAGCTCTTCTGGAAGAAGCCAAAAAAATTCCTCGCACTTCTCCTTCTCCCACCAAAACTACTGTCGGTCTCGATATCAATGCTGCTACTCCCAAACCAAATGCTGTTATCGAACCATCAAAAACCGAAAAATTTGAACAACTTCTGTTAACTCTCATTATTGGTGCCAAAAATCCCGCCAAAGTCGCTCAAAAAGTTTCTTCTCAATTATCTCGTCTCCAAGACCATCGTTATTCTATTATTGGCGAAAACTTACTAAAAATTGAAGAATTTGAGCCAAAATCATTTGAAGATTTACTTCCCGCTGAAATCAAACCAGTTTTCCAAGCCATCTACATGGAAACCACCACTAATTCTATTGAATCTCATCAACGACTTTTGGAAGTCCAAAAAATTGTCGCCATTCTTGATAGTTTTTACCTAAAGGAACGATTAAATATTATTAGTGCCCAAATTGCTCAACTCGAAAGTCTCGGTAATGACCAGCAGCTTGCCGAAGCCGAAAAGGAGTATAATAGACTGCTTTCTGAGTTATCCAAAGTCCAAATCAAAAAAAGCTAGATTTATTCGTTAATTTCGTATACAATACAGGCTATGGTTGCCACCCTAAACCTTTCCAAAATCAAACAAACTTTATTAGCCCAGGCTAAAAAGCTTCACTACTTGACCAACGACGAAGTTTTGGCCCAAATTCCCGAACCAGAAAAACACATTGATGAAGTTGATAATCTTTTTGACTACCTTTTCGAAAGGGGAGTTGATGTTTTTGACAAAGTTGAATCCAAAGAAGTTATTGAAAAAGAAAGCAGTAAAACTAGTTCTTCCGATCTTCTCAGTCTTTTAACCCAAAAAGGTAATGTTGATTCTGTCCGTATGTACCTTAAGGAAATCGGTAAAATTGATTTACTTACTTTCGATGAAGAAGTTGCTCTCGCTAAAGATATTGAAAAAGGTTCTCAAGCTGCTCGTGAAGATTTAATCAATGCTAATTTACGTTTAGTCGTTTCTATCGCCAAAAAATATATTGGTCGTGGACTAACTTTCCTCGATTTAGTTCAAGAAGGTAACCAAGGCTTAATGCGTGCTGTCGAAAAATTCGATTGGCACCGTGGTTTCAAATTTTCTACTTATGCCACTTGGTGGATTCGTCAAGCTATTACCCGGGCTATTGCTGATCAAGCCAAAACCATTCGTATTCCAGTTCACATGGTCGAAACCATCAACAAAGTTTACAAAGCTACTCGTGCTTTAACCCAAAGACTGGGTAAAGAACCTACTGTTGAACAAATTGCTGACGAAGTTGGTATTTCTATTGATAAAGTTGAAGAAATTTATCGTATTTCTCAAGATACTACCTCACTTTCTACTCCAGTTGGCGATGATGAAGACTCATTTTTGGGAGATTTTATTGAAGATACTACTCAATTATCTCCTTACGAAGAAACCAGTAAAGAATTGCTTCGCGAATCTATCGAAGAAGTTTTATCATCTCTTGATGAACGCGAAACCAAAGTTCTTTCTCTCCGTTTTGGTTTAATGGGGGAAACTCCAAAAACTCTCGAAGAAGTTGGCAAAATTTTCAATGTCACTCGTGAACGTATTCGTCAAATCGAAGCCAAAGCCCTTCGCAAACTTCGTCATCCTTCCCGTCGTAAGAAATTACAGGACTATTTGGAATAATTAAAATTCCAATTTTGTATCGTAATCGAATTCCACTACTTGACCGTTTTCTACTTTAATTTCTTGATAATCCAATTCTTGATTAGATAATTTATTAATCATTACTCGTATTGGTCCGGCATGACTAACCACTAATACAGTTTTATTTTCGTCTTCCAATTTCAAATCTTCCAAAAACAACTCTACTCTTTTTTTGACATCATCCCAACTTTCTACTCCCATCGATTTATTAATTTCATTATCTTGGTTAATTTCTTCCCAATCAATCATGTGTGATTCAGTTCCAGTATATTCACCAAAATCCCTTTCTTCGATCAAATTAGACATAAATATTTCACCTTCTATCGGATATTCTTCCAAAATATGGTTTAAAGTATCTACACATCGGCCTAATGGTGAACAAAACACCATATCTATCTTATGATGGTCTTTTAAGTGTTTACCCGCCTCTTTCGCTTGTATTTTACCTTTTTCTGTTAATTTCCCATCATCTTTCCCTTGAAGAATTTTTTTAGTGTTAGCCACAGTTTCCCCGTGTCTGACGATAATTAGTTTCATGGGTATTATTATACAATATAGATATTTCCTAAAACCAAGCTCAATGTTATAATCAAACTCAGTTCTACTCGCACCTTAAGTTTTTATTCTTAAATCTAGAATCTTGTATTTTGAATCTAGATTTTATTCCCCTGTAGCTCAGTCGGTAGAGCGCTCGCCTGTTAAGCGATCGGTCCGTGGTTCGAGTCCACGCGGGGGAGC
>CAYRYK010000021.1:0-11749 GCA_964428535.1 uncultured Gammaproteobacteria bacterium
TCCGCCAGTGAATGTTTATTGGCTTTGAGGTAGAATGATTACATATGGGTTTTAGAAGATTATTTTGTGGGGTAGTACTATTTTTAGTTTTGTTTTTGACTAAACCGGTTTTAGCTCAAACTAATAATGAGACTAGTTTTGAAGCAAAAATAGATAAGATTTTGGAAGAAAAACAGATCGACATTGAAGGACAAAAACAGCTTTATCAAAAAATTGAATTAAAAGTGTTGACCGGGGCAGAAAAAGATACTGTAATAACAGTAGAAAATGGTAAAGAGGCGTTGGCTAACGTAACTAAGTACGAAGTAGGACAAAGAGTAATTGTAACTAAAGATGATAGCCCGGATGGAAGTGAATTTTATTCGATTACTGATTTTGTAAGAAGAGATAGTTTACTGGTTTTAACAATAATTTTTGTAGTTTTGACAGTGATAATTGGAAAGTGGAAAGGATTAATGTCGATTTTGAGCATGGTATTCACTTTTGTGGTGGTATTTGTGTATGTTTTACCAAATTTATCAAACGGAACAAATCCGGTATTAGTGGCAACAATTGCCTCAATAATAATTATTCCAATTTCTTTTTATATGGCACATGGGATAAGTCAAAAAACAACCGTGGCAATAGTGAGTTCGATAGTGGCTTTGGCAGTGACCGCAGTATTATCTTTAATGTTTATTAGTTTGGGAAGATTGACAGGATTATCTTCGGAAGAAGCTGGAATTCTTTTAATTCAAAGATCGGGTAATTTTGATATGAAAGGTTTATTACTTTGTGGCATAATTATTGGTGCTTTGGGGGTATTGGATGATATTACGATTTCTCAGGCGGCGATTGTTAATGAATTAATTAAAAGCAGTGAAAAACCAAAAGGGGCTTTGATTTACAAACAGGCGATGAATGTAGGAAGGGATCATATTTCTTCAATGGTGAATACATTAGTCTTGGCTTACGCTGGTGTTTCCCTACCATTATTGTTAATCTTTATAGACAATCCCCATTCGTTTGGGGAAATTGTTAATTATGAGTTTATGGCTGAAGAGATAATTAGGACTTTAGTCGGTAGTATTGGTTTGATTTTGGCGGTGCCAATAACAACTTTAATTGCAGTTAATTGGATTAGGAAAAATAAAAATGATAAATTGGCAAAGAAATAAAAATTTTGGTTTAGTATTGGGTGGTGGTGGAGCTAGAGGTTTTTTCCATATGGGAGTGATTACGGCAATTCAGGAGTTAGGAATTAGAATAGAGGAAATTTCGGGAACATCGATAGGAGCGATTATTGGCCTAATTTATGCGTCTAATCCAGAAGTAAACTTTAAAAAAGTAATGGATGAATTGGATTTTTTTGAATTAGTGAAAGCAATGGTTGGTGGGACAAAAAACACACAGGAAATGGAAGATTTTTTGAAAAAATATATTAAGGTAAGTACTTTTGAAAAACTAAAAATCAAAACAATGATTAATGCGACAGATATTAATAATCAAAGAGAAATAATATTTGATAAGGGAGATATTTATCCTGGAGTAATTGCTTCAATGACAATTCCGGGGATTTTTGAACCATTGGAATATAAAAATAATTTTTTGATAGATGGTGGAATTAGTAATAACATTCCAATAACTTTGATTAAAAGACCAGAAAAAATAATTGTGTCGGATATTAGTGGACCGATTAAAAAAGTAAATAAAAAAACTTTGGCAACTGATGTTTTATATACAGCATTTGCGGTAATGCAACAAAATTTAGCTTGGGAAAAGGCAAAAAATATGAAAAATAAAAAAATAATTAGAATAAAACTTGATGACGAAAAGACTTTTATTTTGGATTTTAGAAAAAAGAATTATGAGTACTTGTTTGATTTGGGATATAAAACATTAATGGGGTTGAAAAATAAATTATGACAATAAATAAAGAGTGGCACCTAAAAAATAAAATGCCAAAAAATCCGAGTCAAAAAGAAAGAATGGAATGGCATATAGAGCATAGCAAGAATTGTGATTGTCGAAAACCAACGGAAAAATTATTAGCAGAAATAAAAGAATATTTGAAACAAAAATAGTCTAGGGGTGACAGAAAAAGTCCTGTCACCGAAGAACATTTTTATTTGTTTTGGCTAGCTAAAGCAATTAAGAGATAGATAGAGGAAATTCCAACAAGGTCGTAAACTATTCTGGAAAGGAAAGACATTTCGCCAAAAATTGTGGCAACTAAATCAAAGCCAAATAATCCAACTAATCCCCAATTGAGCCCACCAATAATAGCTAGAACCAAACAGACAGTGTAAAGTGGTTTTTTCATTTTAGAGTCACCTCCTTTTTGAAAATATTAATCTAATTAAATTTTAGAATAAATATTTTTAATGTAAAGATAGGATAATTCTCGTGTGTATTAAATAAGTATTGTTTAATTTTTTAATTTATTTAATAGAGGATAAATATCACCAAGAAGATAAAGACTACCAGTGATAACTATATTGTCGTCTATATTAGTGGCTTGATAAAATGCTAATTTAGAATCAGGGATAACTTCAAATGAAGAAAAATTAATTTTTTGAAAAATAGAAACAATACTAGAATGATTTTTTAAATAATTATTTGGATTTGACGAATTTTCTAAGGGGCTGGTAATAATAATTTTATGAGCAATCTTGGAGACATTTCTGACCATTTGAATAAAATCAAGTCGTTTTTTAAAAGCTAAAATAAAAGTAAATTTTTGATGGGGAAAAACCATCTTAAGACTTTTAATTAAGCCCCTAATTTTTTGAGGGTTATGAGCGCCATCTAAAATAATTAATTGATTATTGACGCAATATAAATCACCTCGCCCATAAAATTTATTTTCCCGAAAAACTTGTCTGATTTTGTTTATGTCTAAATTGAATCCATCCCGAGAAGAGAGAAATAAAAAAACACTGAGAGAAAGAGCACTATTTTCTACTTGATAGAAACCAATGGTATTAATAACAAGCTTTGAGATAATTAATTTTTTAAAGGAAAAATTATATTGAAGAAGATGGTTCTTAAAAGAAATATTTCGATAATTTTTTAGAGGCTGAATATATTCAACTTTAGTTTGATTTTTTTTGACGGCAGAATCGATAATTTTTTGAGCGGCGATGTTTTGTTTAACTGAAAAAACGGGATTATGAGGATGAATGATGCCAGCCTTTTGTTCAGCAATTAGAGAGATATTATGACCTAAAGTTTTGGTGTGGTCGAGACCGATTTTAGTTATAACAGCAATTTTGTTTGAGTTGGAAATAGTATTAGAACTATCCAAAAGACCACCAACACCGGTTTCGAGAACAATATAATCAACTTTTTTCTGAACAAAAATATAAGTGGACAAAATAACTAAAAGTTCGAAGTAACCAGGTAAACCAAAGCCTAGACTATTTGTTTTATGAATAGCCGGAATAATTTTACTTAAATAATAGACAAATTCTTTTTTTGAAATTAATTGATTGTTAACTAGGAGACGCTCTCGAACATCAAGTAAATGTGGAGATAATGACAGCCCAACTTTAAAACCATGACTAATTAAAAGCGAACTAAGATAAAAAGATGTAGAGCCTTTGCCAGAAGTACCAGCAATATGTATGGTTTTGATTTTGTTTTGAGGATTACCTAAAAATTCAAGAATTTGGTGTTGACGTAAAAGTCCTTGACGACCAGAAAATTTTTCTCGGTTGGACGAGGTAAGACGATTAATATAGTTAATAGCTTGTTGATAAGTGTGAATCAATTCCCCTATTGTATAACAAGAATTTATTTTCGACGACTAAAAAATGAAGCGAAATAAGGTAAGTGCCAAAGGGTGTGAAAAACAGCGACTAAACTCATAATTATGCCAAATTCAACGTGATACCAAATAAATGGTAAATAAAATTTGAGAGAGATTTGTTGATCAATAGAAAAAGCTAAAAAGAGACCTAAAAGGCAAGAAACTAAAAAAGTAATTAAAAGAATAAGATTCCAAAAACGGCGATGCTGAATTTGAGTAATTTTTTCAAATTTTACAAGAAAAAAACTAACAAGATAAGAACTTAGCACAATGGCAGAAATTAGGAAAAAATTGTAGTTGGTCATAATTTATTCTAAAATAATAGCTTGGCCAGGACAATTATTGATGGCCAGAGTTAAATTGGATGAATTAAGATTGGTTGATGAAATTACACTGGCAATTTGACCGGACATTTCAAAATGGTCAGGGTCGATACGGACACATTTACCACAACCACGGCAACGATTAGAAAGAACTGAAAGTTTTTGATAGATAATATTGCTATTAGATTCGTCTTGTTGATTAATTGAAGAAGAATTTTGGTTAGACGAGTTAGTAGTGTTTGGTTGTTTAAAAAATATAGTTTTAACACCATAGATTATTAGGAGTGATGAAGAAACTAAAAGACTTGGTAAGATAATTTTTTGATATTTCATATTGAAATGAGTTTATGAATTAAAACTTAATATTAGCTGAAAAAAATATCTTCTATAATGAGGTATGCGTAAAGTGAATTTATTAATTTTAATATTGATAATTGGTGAGGTAGTATGGTTATGGCAAACTAAAAAAATCGAACCAATTATTGATCTGATAAAAAATAAAATATATCCAGTAAGAACTAGAGAAAATACTGTTGAAATAAGTAACGAAATACAAGAAATAACTCCGATATTAGAGGAAAAACCAATAGTAACAACACCAACAGTAATACCGACAAAAAAAATAATTAGAGTAACACCGACACCAGATAACCAACCTTGGGGGGTAGCTAAACAAGTTGATGAAGTAACCTGGACAATGAAGGTGGGTGAAGATGAAAAAATGGCAACGTCTCAAGAGATTTTGGCAGCATTAAATACTTATAGACAAAGATATGGTTCCCAAGTTTTAATTTGGGATAACAAGTTGGGAGATTACGCTCAAACTAGGGCTAAGTATTTAAATAGTATAAAGGGTGTAGATAAACACGATGGGTTTACTAAGTTTGTAAATGATGAAGATGGATTTAATAAATTAGGTTTTACCATGTTGGGAGAAAATATTAGTTATGGTTATAAATTAAATGGGGTTCATATAATCGAATGGATGTATGCTGGTGATGAACCACACAATAGAAATCAGTTGGATAATAGATGGAATCATGTAGGCATTGGAGTTGATGGGTTGGCAACTTGTTTGATTTTTGGAACGGGAAAAATGTAGCCCTATGCTAGAATGGTTTATATGACAAAAACACAACAAAACCTTTTAAAAGCTTTTGCCGGTGAAAGTCAGGCAAGAAACCGGTATACCACTTTTGCTAAAATGGCCCGAAAGGAAAATTTGGAATGGATAGCTCGAGTGTTTGAAGAAACAGCTGACCAAGAAAGAGCTCACGCTGAGGAGGAATACGAGATGATTGCTGAACCAATGGTGACAGCCGATGATACTCTATCAATTAAACCTTTCAGTAAGGATACTTTGGAGAATTTAAAATATGCGGCTGAGGGAGAACATCACGAATGGACAGAAATGTATCCATCTTTTGAAGAACAAGCTAAGGCTGATGGTGATTTGGAAGCTGAAAGATTATTTCGAGAAGTAAAAGAAGTAGAAGAAAAACATGAGGAAAGATATTTAATATTGGCAAAACATATCGAGGCAAAAACTTTGTATAACCAAGATCGAGAGTTTGAATGGAAATGTTTAAATTGTGGTTATATCCACAAAGGGACAACTCCTCCAACAACTTGTCCGGTGTGTAAAAAACCATTTACTTGGTATATGGCTTTGGGTCTGATTAGATAATGAATATTTTGGCAAAAAATACTTGGTTGGTAATTTTAATTGCAATTGGGATGAGTTTTTTGGTGCCAAGTGTCGGAATAGTATTGAAACCATACATCAATTATTTTTTGATGGTATTGATGTTTTTAAGTTGTTTAGATATTGATCTGAAAGAATTTTGGGCAGCATTGAAGGATTTTAAGATACAGGCAATAGTATTAGCCATAGTTCATTTGGTATCGCCAATATTAGTACTGGTTTTATTTAAATGGTTTTTATCTGATGAGATTTTTTTGGGTTTGATATTGGCTTCAGTCATTCCAGCTGGAAGGGCAGCCGTATTTTTGGTAAAAATTTATGGTGGTAAACCAGTAACAGCTCTAGTAATTTCGTCAATATCAAACGCTTTGAGTCCAGTAACAGTACCATTCTTGGTATGGTTATTTGCTAAAACTAGTATTGAAATTAACCCAGTAGAAATGGGAACAGCAATTTTGTGGATGGTGGCGGTGCCAATTGTAGCGGCAATAATTTTTAGAATAATTGGTGGAGCCAAATATTTAGTGGATAAGTCGGCCGGATTGTCGGTGATATTTTTGTTTATGATAATTTTGGGTATAATTTCACCTATAAGGGAAATCATATTGGAAAACTGGACTAAATCGATTGGTTTAGTTTTAATGGTGTTATTTTTGATCGGAGTAGATTTTTGGTTGGGCTATAGACTAGGAAAAACAAAAGAAGATAGAATAACTTTGGCGGTGACTTCAAGTTACAAAAACTATACTTTGGGAACATTAGTAGCTTTGACATTGTTTAACCCAGTAGTAGCTTTACCTTCGATAATTTACACAATTAGTAATAATTTATTACTAATACCAATACAGATAATAACCAAGAAAAAATAGGGTAAAATACAGAAGAATGTTCCCGTAGTTCAATGGATAGAATTCTCCCCTCCGAAGGGAGTGATGTGAGTTCGATTCTCACCGAGAACACATGAAACAAATATTTAAATTTGATGAAATAAAAAAACTTAAAAAATTAATTAAGGGCAAAAAGGTGGTAGTGGTTGGAGGGTGTTTTGATGTTGTCCATTTGGGTCATTTGATATTTTTGGAAGAGGCAAAAAAAAGAGGAAATTTTTTACTCATTTTTTTGGAATCTGACGAAAGTATTAGAAAAAATAAAGGTGAAAAAAGACCAATTAATAATCAAAAAAATAGGGCGTTTTTTTTGACTAAGCTGAAAATAGTTGACGGAGTGTTGTGCTTACCAGAAATGAAAAACGAGGATTATCAAAATTTATTATCGGAATTGAATCCATCAGTAATAGCAGTAACGGAAGATGATAAAAATTTGGAGAGTAAAATTCGAGAAGCAAAATTAATTGGGGCAAAAGTAGTGAAAGTAACCAAACAAATCCCCTCTCAATCAACTAGTCGGATAATAGAAATAATTACTCAAGATCTTTAGGATTTATTGAAGGAATACTACTTTTGATATCGTCTAAAAATTTTGAATAGTCTTCAAACTTGACATCTTTTGGGGCTTGAAAATTAGCATCAGTGACAACTGTAGGAGTGCATTTTCCTTGATAGTTAGTATCTAAATCAACTTGAGATGAGGCAATTTCCTGACCAGATGCTTGATTGTTAGTTTCTGGTTTTGATGCAGTATCAAAATCGGCTTTTAATTTTAAAGCAAAAGTACCACCAGTAGAGTGAGTGCCCCAAGTGTAGACATATTCACCATCACTAACTGAATTTATCGTTTGTTCCCCATCAGAAGATTTGGTTTTGATGATTTGATTAAATTTTTTACCACTAATAATAATTTCACTAGTAAAAGAGCCATCTTGATTACTGCCAGTATAAGTACATTTTTGAGGGATATTTTTGGCAATTAAATCACGAAGAGAAAAAGAAGAATTTTCTTCTTGCTTAGTATCGGAATTGTTTTCTGTTTTGGTATTAGCAGTATTGTTTTGATTGGTGCAGGCAGTTAAGAATAAAGCGCTAAAGACGATAAGACCAGAAAAAAGGTATTTTTTCATGTTTTTTAGGAATTTATATTAAGTAATTTTAGCATTTCGGGATATAATCAGATACTCATGAAAGATGAAGCAGTGAAAATTAAAGATGGTTTGTTTTATGATGAACGTTCGGCTGGTGGAATAGTCTTTAAAGAAGAACAAGGAAAAGTCTATTGGTTATTGGTAAAAACTATCTCTAGTTATAAAACAAAAAAAGAAAGTAAAGGGCCGGTCTATAAATTTCCCAAGGGTCATTTGAAAGAGGGAGAATTTTTGAAACAGGCGGCTTTGAGGGAAGTGGAAGAAGAAGGAAGAGTGAAAGCCAATGTTTTGACTAAAATTGGCTCAAATAATTATATTTTGTGGGATCAAGAAAATAGAAAAAAAATAATTAAAAAAGTAACGTTTTTTTTGATGGAATATGCTGGTCAGAGTAATTTGAAATATTATGACAGCGAAATGGTAATTGAAAGGAATTGGTTTAGTTTTGAGGAAGCAAGTGATAAATTGGCTTATGATAGTGAAAAAGTATTATTGAGAAAAGCAAAAATTAAACTGGAAAATACAAAATCCCTCTGTCGATAAATCGACATCTCCCTTTGAAGAAAGGGAGAAATTTATAATTAATTTTGGTAAAATACCAAAGAATTTAGCACTTTAATTTTTATTGGAGGAGTCGCCTAGTGGTTTATGGCGCACGCCTGGAAAGCGTGTGTTCGAAAGGACTCGTGGGTTCGAATCCCACCTCCTCCGCCAGAAAAAGACAAGGAGATCTTTTAATTTATTTTCGTCATATAATTGGCTATAGTCGTTTATTAATCTATGGCCTATTTTGAAAAACACATCACTAACCCAAAGACAGGAGAAACGAAATTAATTAAATCGAATGACATCATTACTTTTAATTCAAAAATACAAAGACAACTTGAAGTTTGGGAGAGATTAAACCAAAGGTTAGATCAACAAAAAGAAAGGGAACATTCGATTTCTGAAGCTCAAAAACGGACTAAGGAAGCAGGTAAAATAATTGAAGGTTGTAATGGAATTTTGAAGCAAACATTAAAAGTCGACGACAAGATCAATTGGGAAGAATTAAAAGACGATAAACCTTTTAAGAAATATGAACCAACACCAAAACCGACTAAAAAAGAAGTGAAGACTAGTTTCTTAGAAATAATCCCCTATCTCAAAAAAAAGAAAGAAACAGACAGGGTTAGTGCTGAAGAACAATATCAAAAGGATTTGGAAGAGTATGAAAAAACAGAAAAGAGATTAAAAGCCAAGTATGAAAAAGAAAAGACCGAATTCTTTGAAAAGCAAAAACAGTTTAATGCCGACCTGGAATCAGATAAAGAAAAGTACGAGAAAGGAAAAACTGAGGGGGTAAAAAAGTATCTTGGTATGGTAATGGAGAGATCAAAATATCCTGAAGTGATTAGTGTTTTCCCTGAAGTAAATTATGAACCAAATGCAAGATTGGCCCTGGTAGATATGGAATTGCCCAGTGATAAACAAGTACCTTCAATTAAAGAATACAAATATGTTACTAGCAGAAAAGAAATTGATGAAGTAAAAATGGGAGTTAAAGATTTTGAAGCATTTTATAATAATTTAATTTTTCAGATTTGTTTAAGAACTATCCATGAGGTTTTTGAAGCTGATTATGCCAAAGTTGTTGATGTAGTTGTTTTTAATGGTTGGGTACAAGGAATTGATGGTCGAACAGGAAAAGAATTTAATAATTGTATTGCTTCATTACAAGTAACACGTAATGAGTTTGAAGAAATTAATCTTGAACTGATAAATCCAAGAGATTGTTTTCAACATCTAAAAGGAGTCTCTGCTGGTTCTTTAATAAACCTATCCCCTGTTAAACCAATCATGGAAATGAATAAGGATGATAAACGATTTATTGTGGCGGATGGTGTACTAGACAGTCTTGATAAAAGTACTAATCTGGCTGTTATGGATTGGCAGAAGTTTGAAGTTTTAGTTAGAGACTTAATTCAAAAGGAATTCTCTCGAGAAGGTTGTAAAGTCGAGGTCACTCAAGCTTCTAGAGATCAAGGGGTTGATGCAATTGCTTTCGACGAAGACCCAATCCGAGGTGGTAAATATATCATTCAAGCCAAACGCTATAATAATTTGGTTCCAGTTAGTGCTGTTCGTGATTTATATGGAACTGTCCATGCTGAAGGGGCTGTCAAAGGTATTTTAATAACCACCAGTTATTTTGGGCCGGAAGCTCTCGACTTCGTTAAAGATAAACCACTGAAGTTAATCAACGGTGAAGAGTTAATATACATGTTCAACAAACACGGCTATAACTACAAAATTGAACTAACGAAAAAACAAAAAGCGGCATCTTCTATTTCATATTAATTAATGAGAAAAATTAATCTTTGTGAAATAGGTTCTAAATATATCAAAGGTTCGTCGCATAAAAAATTAAAGAAATTATTTTTTGGAATGTTTTTGATACCAAACTTTGATTTTATCTTGAAAAAAAATCCGAAGTCCTAACAATTCCAAGCCAACAATAACTATTCCACCGGCCGGAAACAGAGGTATTAAATGAAGTAATAAACCAATAATGATTATTATCAAACCTAAAAATTTTTTAGGTGTCCATTTGTAGTTGATAATTTTTTTAATTATTTCAATCATAGATTCTATGATAGATGATAACAGTTATAGTTTGGGGTTAATAATAGAAAGATTTCGATGTCACCTATCTCATATGTGGTTTTTGATATGATTTGTTATGAGAAGAATAATTTTGAATATTTTAGTAAATTTTGGATTATTAGTGATATTTATTTTGTTGGCCAACAAGGCTCTTAGTGATGGACTAGAAGAAACTCTGGTTTCATTAATGTTGATTTATGGAATCGTTGTGGTTTTAATAAATGCATTTTTTGTTGCAAGATTTTGTAAAAAATAAATTATGACGGTGTCAATTATTCGCCTACTAGGCGTATAATTTTTTTATGAAAGAAGAAATATGTTGTCCGAAATTTGACCCAAAACCTTGGGATAAAAAGATTTTTGAATGGAAAAAGAAAAAATTCGTTAAGGCTAAAGTATTTACCTTGTTTTTTATGCCAATAAATTTTGGTTCGGTTATTTCTAAACTAATGAATAAAGTAGGAAAAGATATATCGAAGGACATGATGTGTTTGTCGGACCATACTTCTAAGTGGAATATGAATATTTATGTGGCTGTTGATAGAGAAATTGATGGACTGGAAAACGTGACTTTAAGTGGAAAATATTTAAGTAAGGTTTATGAGGGCGATTTTAAAGATACGGCGATTTGGTGTAAAGACTTTGAAAAGTTTGCTGAAAGTAAAGAAATGGAAATTAAAAAGTGGTATGTGTGGTATACCACTTGTCCTAAGTGTGCGAAAAAATATGGGAAGAATTATACCGTGATAATTAATAAAGTAGAAAATAAATAAGTTTATACTTGGTTCAGAATTTGCTATGGGTTATTGAACCATTGCTGAGTGGTTGCTGGGAAATTAACTGAAGATGATATTTTTGAAGAAATAAGTCTAAATTATCTATTCCGAATGTCCAGGTTTCACCTAAATTATTGACTGTTTTGACTGCTTCTGAATTTTTATTTTTTATAGTTGATTGATTAATATAATCAAAAACTATTTCACTTTGAGGAGAGGTTTTTTTGATTGATTTGAATATCTGATCGATAGATGATGGAGATAAATACATGGTTAAACCTTCTAATATAAATAAAGTTTTTTCTTTGGAAGAAAAATTTTTAGACAAAAGTTTTTGATCAACTTTTTGATGGTTAAGATTGGCTGAAATAAAGAAAATATTAGAATTATCTTTTAGAAGATGTTTATTCTTGAGGATTTTTATTTTATGTTTTTGGGTATCAGGATGATCAATTTCAAAAAACTTAGTTT
>CAYRYK010000022.1:0-7363 GCA_964428535.1 uncultured Gammaproteobacteria bacterium
ACCTCTGACCTCTTCGATGTCAACGAAGCGCTCTAACCAACTGAGCTATAGACTCGTAGAAAGGATTATATCGTAAGACTAAAAAATATCCAAGATTTTAGTTAGCTGAACGAGCGACACTGTGTTCACCACTGAAAAGATATTGTTCTCCGCCACCTTTTTTATTGTGAACATTTCCCCAGAAAGCATTTTTGCGAGATTTTTTGCGATTAAAACTTTGTAACCAAATACAAGATTCGTCGATGTTTTGGCGAAACTGAACAATAAGTTTTTTAATTCTTTGGAGAAAATTTAATTGGTATTCGTTAGATTCGGGGATATTTTGTTCAGCAGCTTGAGTGACTTCTTGATTTAGATTATCGGTAGAAATGACTAATTTTTGGATTTCAGCTTTGAGCTCGTTAACAGCTTGCTGAACTTCGTGGGTGTGTTGATTGACAAAAATAGCGTGTTCTTGATTAACAGTCTTGGCTAAAAATTCTCGAGTAAAATTAGGTTTTGATTGTTCTTCTTTATTAAAATTAATGCTTTGGCCAGGGAGAAGAGTACCGGAAAGTTTGGGTTTATTGGGAATCGAACCCTCAGGAAATTCTTTAAGGATTTCGCTATTATTTTTTTTGAGATTAAAAGACTTATTTTTTGGGTTAAGCTTTGACCCAAAACCACCTGCCATAGTGGCCTATTCTAACATAGAAAAGTTACTTTTTGAGGAAATCAAATACCTTTTGTTGAGTTAAAAGATAGTAGACCATATTGATATTTGATCCTAAATTAGGATTTTTGGTCAAAATATCTTTAACTTCGTCTTCGGAAACTTCAATTTTGTTATCTTTGGCAATTTTACTGATGGCTAAATTAATGGTCCATTCATCAATAATTCTTTGTTTGAGTGTTTCTTTGTAGCTTTCAATAGTTTGTTTTTGACCTTCAAGATATTGTTGAACTGTAATACCGGCTTGAGCGGTTTGGTCGATTAAATTAGAAAGATGAGCTTCAGTGTCTGATTCAATTAAAATTTCTGGAAGATCTAATTTGGCGTTTTTGATTAAAGCTTTGATAATTTGATCCATTCTTTGATTTTCGTCTTTAATGGAAGTGTCGGCGTTAATTTTTTTGATTTCTTCAAGATATTTATCTTTTAATTCAATTTCTGGAAGTTCACAACTGGTGACTTCAATTTGCCAGTCATGTTCAAAGTCAGGTTTTTCATTTTTAAATTTAATTTGAGGTTGAATAATTGGTTTGAGTTGGTGTTCTTCGAGAGCATGACCATAAACGTGAGAAATTAAGTGAGAAGCAACCTCCTCAAACATTTTTTCAGGAGAGATGTTGGCTTCAACAACTTCCATTGGGGCTTTACCTTTGCGGAAACCTTTAGTTTCAAAGTTGGCCTGGAAAGATTTAAGATGTTCTTGATATTCTTTTTTTATTTCAGAAACAGGAATTTCTAGATTAAGGATGAATGTTTTATTGGAAAGTTTTTGAATTGGTGAATTTTGTTTCATAAGTGTCATATGATACCATGATATAAACATGGAAAAGTCACCTAAGAGATTACATAAGGCGGTAACGTGTGCGATTTTGATGGTATTTGGTGTGTTTGTTGGTTTTGGGGAAGTGCTTTATTTGAGTAATAGTGGTATTCCGAGAGTATTAGGCGCGTCTGATGAAAAATTGGTAAATAATCTAACGATTGGAGAATCGGAAAATGAAAAAAATCAAATTAAAGTAAAAAGTGAAATCGCGGCTGATGATGCTAGACCGTTGATTATAAAAAGATATTTGGAAAAATATAAATCACCGCTAGTTCCCTATTCTGATTTGATATATCAAGTTTCAAAAGATTATGGATTTGAATATTATTGGATTGTGGCAATCGCTCAACAAGAATCGAATTTATGTAAAAAGGCACCAGAGGACTCTCACAACTGTTGGGGGTATGGGATACATAAACGAGGAACGTTAAAGTTTGATAATTATGAGCTAGCAATCAAGAGTTATGCCGAGTATTTAAAACGAGAATATTTTGATAAAGGATTAACAACTCCAGAACTAATAATGCAAAAATATTGTCCAAGTTCAAATGGTTCCTGGGCTCGAGGAGTGAATCAATTCATAAATGAAATGGAAAACGGGACCTTCTAGTGTGTACTTATGATACATTGTTGACATGTATATAATATTATGATATATTACTTACTAGATCCCGGGGTGGCTCCTCTAAAAAGCATGCTCTGGGATTTTTTTTGGTCTTAATTAGCTAGTCAGCTATTCAGATTATCAGTTTTTCAGCTTAGAACATAAAACATTTTCTAAAAAAATTTTTGTGGTAAAATCAAGCCTATGGGAGTTATATCAACATCACAATTCAAACGAGGTATTTATATCCTCTTTCAAGAAGAACCACACATGATTGTGGATACTTCTTTTGTTAGTCCAGGCAAAGGTTCAGCTTTTTACAGAACTAAATTGAAAAATTTGTATACTGGTAGAGTTGTAGAATATACCTATAAATCGGGTGAAAAAGTCGAAGAGGTTATTGTAGAAACTAATGAAGCAGAATATTCTTATTTTGATGGGTCAAATTATGTTTTTATTGAACCAAGAACTTTTGAACAATATTCAGTACCAGTAGAAATTGTGGGTGATGATAAAGTGTATTTAAAAGAAGGTTTACTTTATAGAATAAAATTTTACGATGAGAAAGCAGTGGGTATTAGTTTGCCAAAAACTATTGCTTATACTGTGGTTGAAGCGGAAAATTCAGTTAAAGGTGATACAGCTACCAATGCGACTAAAAATGCAATTTTGGATACTGGTTTGAAGGTTTTAGTACCTTTGTTTATTAAAACTGGTGAAGAAATTTTGGTAAGTACAGAAACAGGACAATATCTTTCAAGAAAGAACTAAAACAGACAGATTCATTTTGATGGTGTGATAGAATTCGATTGTTTGGGTAATTTGCGTTTTCTTGCACATAAAAAATAGAAGGAGGGATTTTGATGGCTTTTGTCGATCGGCTGAATGGGATAGTGAAATTGCGTTCGAGGACAATCTTGTGGATTAACGAGCGACAAGGAAGAGTGTTTGCCGAGTATGAATACAACTGCAAAATGATGGCTTTTTGTAGTTATCGACCAATTGTTTGGTTGTGGCGGAAGGGATTCAATGTGACACCTCATGTGTTGCTTTTGATTCCAAACTTGATCTCGTTGACTCGATTTCTCATTGTGCCGATATTTTGGCTCGGCTGGGTATTGGGGGCACCACAATTATTCTATCCAGTAGTTTACTTGTTGCTGATGACACTCGACTTATTTGATGGGCCGATAGCTCGCCAATGTGGATTGGTAAGCGATTTTGGAAAAGCCATTGATCCGTTAGCTGACAAAGTCGCCCATTTGGGGATTTTGTTAGTTGCGGTCTTGTTTGGCTTGGCTCCACTGTGGCTTTTTGCTGTTCTGTTGATCAAAGAAGCAATCTTGTTTTTATTTTCCCCACACTACAAGAAAAGCGGCGCCAAGTGGTGGGGAAAAATCGGGACGTTGACTGAGGCGATTGTACTTTTGAGCGCGTTTATCTTTACCCTTCCGACTTGGGTTTTTGTTTCCTTGGCGGCATCGCAGGTGATTATACTTTTTGCTTATGTAGTTTCTGATAAGGAAATCTGATGCAATACGACAATTACTCTACAGTATGCCCGTTGTCTGTAGAATTACAGTAACAATGGGCATTTTTATGCAGCCTGGGTAACTCTTCTAAAATCTATATATGGATTTTCTTCGACGTAATCTGGTAACTCAAAATCTATTTTTGCTGGAAATGATTTGAAGTCAATTCTTTGAGAATTACCATTTCTGGTTCGTTCTAGGAAAAACCTTGAAAAAACTAAATCGGTTCTTTTTGGATCTTGAAATGGTGAGTGTAGAAATATTATGTTTGGACTTCCATCCTTTTTTTTGAAAAATGAATCTACATTAAAAACAGCTGTTTGACCATCTCTTTCTAATAAACAATAAGATCCGACGGGATAATCAATGCTTTGTAAAATTTTAATGTCTGGAGAAAAAGTAACAATATCGAGGAGAGATTTTCTTTTTTCAAAAGTGGCTAAAGGTTGAAGCAGTTCTAACTTTCTTGGTTCAGTTTCGACCATTAATTTAGTATTCGGTTAATAAATTAATACTATATTAATGTTTTCTGAAAAACTAGTGGGAATATTTGGTGCCGCAGAGAGGACTTGAACCTCCATGGATTTCTCCACACGGTCCTAAGCCGTGCTTGTATACCAATTTCAACACTGCGGCGAAAAATAAGCCATGGTTGGATACCAACTTGCCTGTCGGCAGGCAGGTTTCAACACTGCGGCAGGGAGTGACTCCTCTGAACTGGCATCCAGCACTATAGAAATAATACCGGAATGCCAGATCAGAAAAGTCAGTGTGGGCCCGGCGGGATTCGAACCCGCGACCAATCGCTTAAGAGGCGACCGCTCTACCGACTGAGCTACAGACCCAAGAAAAAATTTCTAATGTCTAAGTATAAAACAAAATTAGACTAAAGAAATTTTGATGTGATATTTTATCACTTGAGTACGCCCAGGGGGAATCGAACCCTCATCACTAGTTCCGAAGACTAGTACTCTATCCATTGAGCTATAGGCGCTTAACAAAAGTATCCCCAGCAGGGATCGAACCTGCGACCTCCTCCTTAGAAGGGAGGCGCTCTATCCAACTGAGCTATGAGGACAAGTAAAACTATGGTATTTTATCAAAATTTAGAAAAAAAGCTGCTTATTTTTTCAAATAAGTTAAATTTTGGGTGATAAATTACCGAATTTTCGGATAAAAGTGTAATTTCTGTTGATGGAAGATTTTTCCAAGAAAGAGTAATTTTTTTGGCATTATTGTCTTTAATAGTAAATTTGAAAGAAAATATTTTGATTTGACCGGGATAAACTTTATCGTTTGAAGTGACGCAAATTGGAGTAGTTTCAACTTGATTAGTGGTTTGAGGATCTAAACAAAAAGTTTTTTCACCCCAGATAGATTGACCAGTATTTTTAAGACTAATTTGACCGGTGTACTCATGATTGGCAAAAATAATGAAAGGGACTTGGTTTTTGAAGAGTTCATAACTAGTAATTTGTTCTGGAACATTAGGAATTTTTGGTTGATCAATGATTTTTTGATACTCTGGATAAAGTTTTAAATTTTGATCAAGCCAAGAAAAGTGGTCAAAAGGTGTGTCGGGATAATTATAAATAAAGGGAGTGACGGCTTTAATTCGATTGTCTTGTGACCAAATTTGATAGGCGTCTAAAAGAAATTGGGAAGTAGTTTTGGTGGTATAAAAATTATTTTTTTTACTAATCCCCTCTTTGTGTGGCCAACCAGTTTCAGTAATAAAAACAGGAAATTCTTTTTTGATACCTAATTTTTTGAGAGTGTCTAGTTCCCATTGGTAACCACGAATACTATGCTGGCCTTTGTCTTTGGGGGTGCCAATGAATCCGTGGTTAGGGTATGAATGTGAGGCAATACCATCGATGTAATCAAAATATTCAGGTTTATAGTCGTAAATTTGTTGGTAAACAGTTTTGGCAGAAAGAAAATCTGGAGATTTGTCGGGTGAGGCTAAATCAATAGCTGAACCAAGAATAAAAAAATTTTGGTTTAAACTTTTAAATTTTTGTGAAGCGTAAATAGCAGTATCAACATAATTTTTGATGTTGACTTCCCCACCCCATTCTTGGCCATGATTAATTTCATTAAATAAAATAATGTACTGATTTTTGGTGGGCCAATTTAGAGAACTTAAAAAATTTACTAGACTATCTATATCTGAATTCTGTGGAATTTTCCAATTATCACCTTGGCCAATAGTAGATAAACGAATTATAGGAATAAGATGATATTTGCGACAATTATCGAAAAAGTCTTGCCAGGTTTGGCGGTCTAATTGATCGAGTCGAATAACTATGGTTATCCAGCCCCAATCACCACCAGAACTATTGATTATGTCTTTGGCAGTGGATAAATCCTGTGTTTGGGTTAAATGTAGTCCAAATAGGTTGTCAGATGCTAAAATAGACTTACTAAAAATAAGTCCAAAAAATATAAATAAAAAAAGAAAAATTATTTTTCTCAAAGTATTTAATTCTAGCAAATGACTAAAGAAGAAATTATTAAAATGCAGATATCTCGAGTTGAGAAAGAAATTCGAGATACTCCGTACGACAAATCGAGTGAACATCACCATGGAGTATTAAAGGCGAAACTAGCCAAACTTAAGGATGAACTTGAAGGTCCGATGAATAAAGGTGGTGGCGGCGGAGTGGGTTACGCCATAAAACATTCTGGCGACGCGTCGGTAGTGTTGGTGGGTTTGCCAAGTGTAGGTAAATCGACTTTATTAAATAAAGTAACAAACGCTGAATCGAAAGTGGGAAATTATGACTTCACTACTTTGGGTGTGGTTCCTGGAATGATGGAATATAAAGGAGTAAAGATTCAAATTTTGGATTTACCGGGAATTATTGAAGGGGCAGCGGGAAATAAAGGTTTTGGTAAAAAAGTGATTTCAGTAATTAGAGCTTCTGATTTGGTGGTATTGATGACTGATATTCAACGTGCCAATTGGTTAAATATAGTGAGCCAGGAACTTTATAACGCTGGAATTCGGTTGAATATGAGGCCACCAAAAATTTTAGTTCATAGAACTTATAAAGGAGCGATACAAGTAATTGACCCTTATTATTCTTTTGACAAAGAAACTGTAGTGGATATTGCCGAAGAAATGGGTTTAGGTAATGCCATAATTCAGTTTGGAGAAAAAATCGAGAGTGTGGATAGATTAATTGATGGTTTGGTTAAAACTAGAAAATATATGCCAGCAGTAGAAATTGTGACAAAGATGGATTTGGCAAAGAACAATCTCCCTAAATCCCTCTTTAACAAGAGGGACTTAATTTTAATGAGTGCTGATAAAGGTGTTGGTATTGAAGAATTTAAAGAAAAAGTTTGGCAGGGGTTAGGGCTGGTAAGAGTTTATTTAAAGAAAGATAGAACAGCGGAAGCGGATAAACAAGAACCATTAATTATAAAAAATACGGCAACTTTGGATGGAGTTTTGAAAAGAATTTCTAACCAGATGAGGGATGATATTAGTAAAGCCTATATTTGGGGTAAAGGAGCACGATTTCCAGGGCAGGAAGTGTCGTTTAGGTTTCAGGTGTTTGATGAAATGGAAGTTTATTTTGGAAGATAGATTAGTCGATTAGCGGATTAGTTAGTAGTTGAGTAGCTCTAATTTTTCGAGATCTTTCTTTTAATTTTTCTTTAGAAATTTTAGGAGAATTTTC
>CAYRYK010000022.1:7463-11270 GCA_964428535.1 uncultured Gammaproteobacteria bacterium
TGAATTGGAATGTGGAGAAAGTGGGAAAGTCGAAAGTTAAAAGTGGAAAGTAAATCAAAGAATTTATTGTCAATACAATTAATTGGAATAGAACCAAAACTAATGAGTTTGATGTCAGTTTCTTTTAGTAAAGACTTGACTAAATTGGAAAAACCATACTCGTATTGATCTAAATTTACTCCAGTAATAATTACTTCTTTATAACCACTGTTGGTGGCTTGTTTGACAGTGTCGATGGCATCATTAATAGGTAGAGACCATAAATAATCTCTTTTGAAAGGGACGATACAGTAAGAGCAGAACTGAGTACAACCTGATTGGACTTTGAGAAGATAGCGGTGGGTGTGACTAAATTTATCTTTGATTTCTGGAGTATAAAGAGATTTGAGATGATTAAGTAAATCTTCTTTTTGATTATTTTTAAATAAAGTAATGTTAGGTAAGTTTTTAATCTTGTCAAAGCTAGCACAACCGGTGACGTAAATTTGGGCTTGAGGATATTGATGACTAAGGAATTTAATTTTATTGATTGATTCCTTCTCCCCTTTTTTGGTGATAGCACAGGTATTAACTAAAATAAGGTCCAATCTCCCCTGCCCCTCTTTGACAAGAGGGGTAAAACTATTATCGATTAAAACTTGAGACCATTGGTTGGTCTCGGCCATATTGACGCGACAGCCAAAGTTAACTGATAAGAAAGTTTTGGGTGAATTCATGTGAGATATTATAGCAAAGAGGACAAATCCCTCTAAATCTCCCTTTGACAAGGGAGACTTTAATTTTTATCTAAATTTATTACCTAAGGATAGGGAGAATAAAAAATTAGGTGGTTGTTATCAGTCTTTCGTATCGACTGCTAAATAATTTTAATATCAAAATAGGTTAAAAAATATAGAATAGTTACAAAATATATCGATTATTTTTTGGGATGAGAAGAAACGAAATCCTTGATGTAGTCCATAATATCAAGAGTGGTTTCCCAACCAAGTTCAGTACGAGCTTTGTCAGGAGCATTACCAGATTCGGTGCGACCTGGATTTCCTTCAATCATTTTTATTTGACCACCAAAAGCTTGAGCAATTTCGAGAACAGAATATTCTTTTTGATTGCTGAGAGTGTAGCCATCACCAATCCCCTTTTCTCCGGCCAGAATCATGCCATGAGCTAAGTCTTTGACGTAAGTAAAATTCCTTTTTTGAGTGCCAGGTTTGACTATTGTTAGAGGTTCATTGTTTATGTAACTTTGTTCAAATTTGGCAATCAGGGTGGCATATTTGCCGACACCGTTTTCTCGGGGTCCGAAGGCATTATAAAAATAACAGATGGCGTAGGGTAAATTGTACCAACGGCCATAACAGTTAATTAGATCAACATTGTTGGCTTTGGTAAAAGAATAGGGATTGGCAAAACGTTCTTGGCCATCACTAGCGAATTTGGTACTAGAAGCGGCATAAACTAGTTTGCCAACTTTTCTTTGGCGACAAAATTCCACCACAGCAAAAGTACCGACAGTGTTCATATCAAAAACTTTTTGAGGTTCGTCGATCGATGGAGCAATACGAGCGTATTCACCAAGATGATAAACGATATCTGGGGTTTCGGGAATTAATTTATCAATATCTTTGGTGTGACCAGTACGGTATTCGACGCCTTCGATATGATTATCTTCTTTACCATTAAAATAATTATCAAGAGAAATGATTTTATTGTTTGAATCTTTGGTTAATTCTTCGATAACGTGAGAACCAACATGTCCGGCACCGCCGGTAACCAGAATAATCTTTGACATAATTTTAAATTTCAAATTTTTAATTTTTAATCAATTTTAAAATTCAAATTTTTAATTTTGAATAAAAAAATTAATTTTAATGTCGTCCCAACCATTGATACTTTAGTTTATCAAATGTACCGGCTTTGAGAGCATCACGAATTTCTTGAGTGACATTAATCATAAAAGCAAGATTATGCAGAGTCATAAGTCGATAGCCGAGTAATTCTTGAGTTTTAAAAAGATGATGAATATAAGCTCGGTCATATTTTTGACAAGTGGGACAGTGACAATTTGAGTCAAGAGGAGTTTGGTCCATTTTATATTTGGCATTCATAATTTGGCTTTTGAATTTATTTTTGTAGTCGTGAGTAGAATTGCCAGTACGATGTAAAAATTGACCGCCACGAGCCATACGGGTAGGTAAAGTACAATCCATGGAAGTAATCCCTTGGCCAAAGAAATCAAATAAATCATCAATTTCACCAACACCTAATAAATGGATTGGTTTATTGGCTTTGAGAGCAATAGGTAAAGAATAATCAACAGCTTGGCGCATTTTGTCTTTTGGTTCACCAACTGAAACACCGCCAATGGCGATGCCGTCAAAATCTTGAGAACAAATAAATTCGGCTGATTGTTCGCGTAAGTCTTTGTAATAACTGCCTTGGATAACACCATAAAGTTTTAGATCTTGGTCTAATTCTTTATTTAACTTTTTGTGTTCAGCTAAAGACCGAACAGCCCAACGATGAGTGCGGTCGAGAGCTTTTTGAGCATAAGCTTTGGTGGCCGGATAAGGAGTACATTCATCAAAAGCGATAATGTAGTTAGCGGCCAAATTGTGTTGAATTTGAAGTGATTTTTCGGGAGTAAAAAAATGGAGTGAGCCATCGAGATGAGAACGGAATTCAACGCCTTCTTCAGTAATTTTGACCAAATTCCCTGCCCCATTGTGGTCTTTGGCTAAAGAAAAAACTTGAAAACCACCGGAATCTGTAATTATTTGGCCATCCCATCGGGTAAATTTGTGAAGACCGCCGAATTCTTTGACAGCTTTATCGCCAGGGCGTAAATAAAGATGGTAAGTATTACAAAAAAATATTTCAATACCAATTTGAGCCATTTCTTCGGGAGAAAGTGATTTGACGGTGGCTTGAGTGCCGACCGGAACAAAGGTTGGTTGAGATAACATAGGTGGAATTATACTAGAAAATTGCCTTAAGAGTAAAATATGTTTATGGAGTTTTTATCTTACAACATAATGAGTGGTGGCTTTAGTGATTATGGTGATATGGCCAAAATGCCACAAAGGATTGATTTGTTGAAAGAAATACTGGATCGACAAAAAGCGGATTTTGTGAGTTTAATCGACACTTATAGGTGGACAGATGTTTTTACAAGAGAAGATTTACAGAAAATGTTTGGCTATAAAAATGTCTTTATGGTTAAACTCAACGACGAAAGATTGATTAAAAAAGGCCATGATAATGGGATTACTGTAATGACGAATTTAGAGGTGAGTAGCTTTAGTGAGGTACGTTTATTTAATAGAAATGCCATTAAAACCGAATTAAACGTTGATGGTAGAAAAGTTGATATTTTTTCAATTTATTTGGATGATGTAAGTGAAGACACTAGATTGGAACAAGTAAGGAGTTTGTTTGGTCTGATGAGTAGTAACCCGACAGTGTTTATGGGTGATTTAAATACAATGGATGGAGATGATAAAACAAAACTTCCTATTTTAGGGAATATTTTGGATGTTGTATTTAGGGAAATGTCGCGAGGTGAGGTAATAAAATTAATTAAAGAAAATGGTTTTATTGATACAAATTTAGTCAGAATGAAAACTGTACCAACTAAATTGTTTCCGATTAAAACTGATGGACCTTTAGCTAGATTGGATTATATTTTTTATCGGGGTAATATCGAATGTAAGAATTTTGAGGTACTTTCTCGAGAAATGTTTGAAAAAATGTCAGATCATTTTCCGATAAGAGTAGACATAAGTTGTGTGTAATTTTTTAAATATCTTG
>CAYRYK010000023.1:0-8966 GCA_964428535.1 uncultured Gammaproteobacteria bacterium
TTAGCCTTAAAAGCATCTAATGTTTCTTCGTAGCCATTAAAATCAATAATATGGTAAGCCACAGTATAGCGACCGACAGGTAAACGATCCGACATGGCGTAAACATAGGGTTCATCACCCCAAACAAAAATTCGATCATTTGAGTCAGTATTATCTTTGATAATTTGAGAAATTACCTGGTTAGTTAAAACTCGATTTCCAAAGTATTGAGAATATTTTTGAGAGTTAGATAAAGAATAAAAATTACGATAATATGAAAAATTAGGATAAAAATAAAAATTATATTTTTTGATAATAAAAACAATGAAAAGGATACTTAGAATAATTAAACTAATATCGGCAATTTTGGTTTTAGTAAAGAGAAAAGAAACTAATAAAATTAGTGGCGGAATCATTTGAATAAGATAATGAGGATAAGGACGAGTAGAAAGTAAGACACCAAATATAGTGGCAGTTAACCAAAAAGAAACGAAAGTAATTTGAGGAGAAATAATCTTTTTAGATTTAAGAAAAAATAAAATTAACCAAGAAACTAAAAGGATAATTAAACGAGTAAATAATCCGCCACTACTAACAGAAGCTGTTTGGGTACCAGTAACCCAAGAAGAGAGATAAGAAAAATTCTGGAGAAGAGCGGAATTTAAAAAAGGAATTAAAGCGTGAAGACAATAAAAATAAAAAAGGTATATTAGAGTAGGAATTAGAAAACCAACACCAAGTAAGAAGGCTTTGAAAAATAGAGACCAAAATTTTTGTTTGAGATTGTCAAAGTCTTGAATGAATATCCAAACAATTAAGAAGAATATTTCAATAAAAACGGGAATTTTAATAGTGAAAGCCAAACCTAATAATATTCCCGAGATGAGGTAATGAAAATTCTTTTTAGCTCTAAGAAAAAATAAAAATCCAAGAATAGTTGGCAGAAGCATAAAAATTTCAGCGTTGGCAATGTTACCCTCGATAAAAGGGATGGAAGTTAAAATAACAAAAATAAAAGTAGAAATTTTAGCAATTTTAGTTTTAAAAAAATGAAGACAGAGTTGATAGAAATAGATAATAGTAGGAATCATGACAAGGCTAAGTAAAAGACGGAAACCAAAAACAGTCTGACCAATGGCAGCTAAATAGTATAAAGTTGGTGGTTTATTGTCGTGAATTTGTTTATAAAGAACTAGACCTTTTCTGATTCCTTGACCAAGAGTAAGGTAAATACCTTCATCGCCATACCAATAAGGTTCAAAAAGAGAAGGGAGACGGAGCAGGAAAAAAAATAAAAAAGTAATAATCCAAAATTTATTTTTGGATAGAAAATTAATCATTTAATTAATGATAACCTAATTATTAGGTTTTTTGTTGGTAGTTTTGTAGTCTAATTTTTTACCTAAAAGAAGTTTGGTGTGAGACTGAAGTCCGGGTAAAACCGACATAGTTAAAGTAGCAATGGGCATAAACGGCCACTGAAGAATATTTTTGAGAATATTGAAGAATCCTTTCTTTTGACGAGCGGGACGAAGTTTCCAATCGAGGATAATAAGCGTGGTTAAGGGAATTAAACAAATTGTTAAAATAACATTGGAGATTCTGGGCAGATTGAAGCCAAAAGTGGTCTGGAAAAATTTGGGGTTAAGCATAACTGGGAGTGAGGTCCCTAAGGTTAAAATAAACCAATTACTTGACCAGATAAAATGAGTTTGAATTAGTTTAAAAATACGAAGGGCTCTGGTAGTGAAAGGAATTTCTTTATGAACCCGAGCTTGTTCAATAGCATAAGGAATATCGATAGCTCCCCAAGCATGGCGAACGCATTGGCTATAGCGATTTTTAAGAGCAGAAAAATAATTTTTACCATCTGGAGCATCGACAACGGTAGGTAAAAATATTGGCTCAACTAAAGCTTTACCGCCGGTAGTAAAAAAGGCTTGAAGAAAAATATGCCAATCTTCAGGAATCATATCAGGATCCCAATAACCACTTTGATCGATTAATTTAAAAGATGACGAATAACAAGAATAATTAAAAAATAAACCATCAGGTTCTTGAATGTTGGCAATATGAATAACATTACCTAAAATACCGGTAATACGAATTAGTGAAGGAACTTGATTAATATTGTTGTGCCAAAAAATTGGTGACTGCCAAAAACGTTGATAACGAGATGGACTAGAGGCAAATTTGTAGGTTAAGGCAGCAAAATATTTAGGGTTGAAAATAGTGTCGACATCACAACTAGTTAAAGTGAGATGTTCGATGTTGAACTTATGGGTGTCAATAAAATGTTTTTTGAAATATTGGGCAGCAAAACGTTCATTACTATGTTTACCAGCGGTCTCACCAGGAATATTTGGTGGGTGGTCAGTAAAAATTAAATCACCAAAGACTCCCTTATATTTTTTGGAGAAATAGTCAATAGTTTTTTGATTATTTTCTTCTCCAGCACGTTGTTCTTGACCTAAAACAACGTGGAGTTTTTTAAGATCAATTTCTTTTTGGGCTGCCAGACTACCCATAGCCATTTCAATGACTTCAATTGGCTCTTTGTATGAAGAGATAACAATAACGTGCTGAATTTGATTGTATTTTAACCAGGAAGATCGAAAATTTTCTTGAAAGTAGTCTTGCCAATTAACTTTTTCTGATTTTTGGATTTTAAAGTAACCAATGACAGCAAAAATAGCTGATTTAAAAGATTGATACAACCAATAAAGTAGAAAAGCGATAACGAAATAAGCCACAGCTTTAGGGATAAAAATAGCTCCCCAAATAGGAAAAAGAATGGTCATCCAGGCAAAAAAACCAGGGATCATTTCCCAAAGACGATAGTTTCTAGAAGTTTTATCAACCATTTATATAGTGTTTATTATATCAAGTAAGAATGAGTTTGAGATAAAATAGACTGATGAGTTTAAAAAGAGCTATTAAAGATACGATTGAATATGCGGCAAAATTTGGAAGTTATATTAATAAAAAAGAGATAGAAGAAAGATTGATTTCTAGAAAATATTTTTCAAAAGAGGAAATAAAAAAGGCAATAGGAGATTTAAATTGTAAAAGTAAAAAAAATATTTTTTATGAGGAAAAATTAAATAAAGCTTTAGACTTGGCAAGTAAGATTAAGGCTGATTTCAAAGATATTTTGTTTTTGGGATTATCTGGATCAGTGGCTTCAGGACATCCCAAAAAAAACGATGATATCGATATATTAATCATTACAAAAACAAATAGTTTGTGGAAAACTAGGTTGTGTTTGCGGTGGTGGATATATAAAAATAAAGTCCCCCATCGTAAGTACGGAAAAAATTCAGAAAAAAACCAATTTTGTTTTAATTTGTGGTTGGATGAAAATAATTTATTGTTACCTAAAGATAGACGAAATTTAAAAAATTCCGTAGACCTGATCTTACTAAAACCTTTGATTAATAAAAATGAAATGTATGAAAAGTTTTTATTAACAAATAATTGGGCAGAAAAATGGGTAGCTACTGGCTACGCCAGAAAGGTATCTGGTATTAAGTATTTAGTATCTGGTATAGAAAAAACTAAAATAAAAAATAAAAGCTTAGATAAATTTGTAAATTATTTGTATTTTTGGCCGCAATATTGCTATATGAAAAGGAAAATTAGAAAGGAAAAAGTGGGTTTATATCAGGCTTTTTTCCATCAGTAAATGGTAAAATGGGGCATGAAGTTGTGGATGAAAATTTTAATGTTGGTGGCGGCTTTTGGGATACTTTATATTTCTTTTACTCGAGCTGGGTTGGACAAAGTAACTAATGATGAAAAGTATGATAGATTGAGGAAAATTTCTGTATCTTATACAGAGTTAAAAAGTGGACAAAAAATTTGTTATCGGTTACCTGAAAGTCGAACCTTACCAGATAATAGTTGGTATTTTTTAAAGAAGATTAGAGATGATTTTTGGATACAGTTTAGTAAAAATCCCCTAGATAAGGTTAGAATTGTGGTCTTGATAGCTGATAAGAAAGTTTACGAATCAATATTAATGTATGAGGATAAAAATGTGGATGTGAGTTTTTGGAAAAATAATATGATTGAGGCTAAGTCAAAAATTGATTTGGCGAGAAATTTATTGAATCAATCTACTATAAAAGACCTAGAAACGGATGATTTAATGAGAAGAGTAAACGAAGCGGATGATTTTTGGAATTATATTCAAAAAGAAATGAATTTAGGTAATAAAATAGGAAGATGTTATGAGTAAAAAGAGTCAAAAAAATAAAAAAATTTGGTGGGTAGTTTTGGTGTTTTTAGTATTAGGATTAGTGGGAATGGTAGTTTTTATATCTTTTAACGTACCAAATCCAAAAAAGTTGTCTAGTACCGATTATCCCCAATCATCGGAAATTTTTGATAGGAATGGAAAATTACTTTATGAAATTTATGCCGACAAAAGACGGGTGCCAGTAAGTTTGTCCGAAGTACCGCAAAACTTAAAAAATGCGACTTTGGCAATTGAGGATGCAAATTTTTATAAGCATGGCGGATTTGATGTTCGAGGTTTATTGAGAGGATTGTATAGAACGGTAATAGAAAAAAGACTACAGGGAGGATCAACATTGACCCAACAATTGGTTAAAAATGCGTTATTAACTCCAGAAAGAACTATTTCAAGAAAAATTAAAGAAGCAATTTTGACGATAGCAACAGAAATGATGTATTCTAAGGATCAAATTTTAGAGATGTATTTTAATCAAACGCCTTATGGTGGAACATTATGGGGAGTTCAAGCAGCAGCTAAAGGAATTTTTAATAAAGATGTAAAAGATTTGGACTTGGCTGAATCGGCTTTGATTGCCGGATTACCGGCATCACCGACCAGATACTCCCCTTTTTCATATCCAGAAGCAGCCAAAAAGAGACAAACAATGGTCTTGGACAGAATGTTAGAACTTAAATTAATTAATCAAGAAGATTATGATAAGGCTAAAAGTGAACAGTTGAATTATTACGTAAGTAAGACTGGGATTGAGGCACCACATTTTGTATTTTATGTAAAGGAATTATTAGCAGAAAAGTACGGTATCCAAAAATTAACTGAAGGTGGCTTAAAAATCACTACTAGTTTGGATTTGGATTTACAAAAAATGACAGAAGCGACGGTGTCAGCAGAAATCACAGGGTTGGAAAAATATAAAGTAAGTAATGGAGCAGCAATGATAACTAACCCAAAAACAGGAGAAATATTAGCAATGGTGGGGTCAGTGGATTATTTTTCAGACAAGATTGATGGTAAATATAATGTGACAACAGCATTAAGACAACCAGGATCATCAATAAAACCATTGAATTATGCCGTAGGAATTGAGACAGGAAAAATAACGGCAGCAACAGTGATGGATGATAACCCAACTTGTTTTGGACAAGTGAATCAAAAAAATTATTGTCCGACAAATTACGGTGGGGCTTATCATGGATTACAAACAATTAGAAATTCTTTGGCAAATTCTTTAAATATTGCGGCAGTAAAAGTTTTAAAACTTAATGGTCTAGAAACCTTTGTAGCATCAGCTTCAGCAATGGGATTGAGTACTTTTAAAAATGCTTCTGACTATGGTTTGTCGTTAACTTTGGGTGGCGGTGAGGTAACAATGACAGATATGACGGTAGCTTATGGGGTATTGGCTAATATGGGATTAAAACAAGATTTACAACCAATTTTAAAAGTGGAAGATAAAGATGGAAAAATTTTAGAAGAATATAAATACGAAGCAGGGCCAAGAGTAATGTCAAGAGAAACTGGTTATATTATTCAACAAATATTATCCGATGATGGAGCTAGAAGTATGGTGTTTGGTCGGGGGTCAAAATTAAACATAAAAGGACATCCAGAGGTGGCAGTAAAGACTGGTACAACTAATGATATGAGGGATAATTGGACAATGGGTTATACCCCAGATTATGTGGTAGCAACTTGGGTAGGAAATAATGATAATTCAAAGATGGGAGGTTTAGTATCAGGAACAACTGGAGCAGCACCAATTTGGAATGGAATTATGACTCAATTGTTGAATGGAAAAGAAATTAAACAACCAACTAGACCGGCTGGAATTGTAGGAATGAATGTGTGTAATTTAACAGGCATGGCAATACCTGACGAAGGCTGTGAATCTCATTATGAATATTTTAAAAAAGAATTTATCCCGGCAAAACAGGTAATTTTAAGACAGAATGTGTTATTGAACAAAGATACAGGTAGAATTGTGGCAGTGGGTGAAACAGCACCAAATGTGGAATGGCAGGAACATACAGTAGTTAATGATGGGGTAGGGGCAACGATTTGTTTGGATTGTCCAGTAGGTGTTGGAGATACAAGTATTAAGCCAGTAACAATAATTAACTAATGACCGAAATAGAAAAATTAATTAGTTTGTTGATAGGAATAGGTCGGCCAATAGTGAAGTTAGTAGAAATCATTTTTGGAGCTTTAAAACGGGTCAAATTAAAGAGAAAAATTAAAATAAAGTGGGGTCGGTGGTTATTTTTAATTTTGTTGTTGGGTTTAGTTTTTGGTGGGTGGGTTTTTTATGACAAAATTTGGAAAGAGTTACCAGACGTGAATTTAATTTATAATCCACCAAAAATGTCAACGATAATAACTGATAGAAATGGAGAAATTCTTTATAAATTTTATCAAGATGAAAATAGAACTTGGGTACCATTAACTCAGATACCTGATGATTTAAAAGAAGCAACAGTAGCAATTGAAGATAAAGATTTTTATAAACATCATGGCCTGTCAATTAAGGGATTAATTAACGCGATTGTTTATAACTTCAAGAAAGATGGTGAGGATAAACCAAGAGGTGGATCGACAATAACTCAGCAGTTAGTAAAAAATGTGTTTTTGACTGATGAAAAAACTTTATCTCGAAAAATTAAAGAGGCAATTTTGACTTTGATGATTGAGAAAAAACTATCAAAAGATGAGATTTTGGAAAGATATTTAAATCAAGTGTCTTACGGAGGTGAGGCATATGGGGTAGCTGAAGCGTCGTGGAAATATTTCGGGAAAGAAGTGAGTCAGTTGAATACAATTGAGGCAGCATATCTGGCGGGGTTACCAGCAGCACCAAGCTCTTATTCACCTTATGGAAATAATCCGAATTTGGGTTTGTTAAGAGCAAAACATGTGATAGAAGAAATGGTATCAAACGGATATTTAACTAGTACTGAAGCAGAAAATTGGTTGAGTCAAAAGATAAATATTAAAACTAATAATAAAGAAATTAAGTCGCCACATTTTGTGTTTATGGTGAAACAATGGCTGGAAGAAAAATACGGTTATACTAATTTAGAAAAACGAGGACTAACAATTAAAACGACTTTAGATTTAAAAATTCAAGGAGAAACTCAAAAAATAGTAACTGAAGAAGTAAAAAGTATTGGTAAATTAAATATAAGTAATGGAGCAGCTTTGGTTTTAGATGTGAAAAATGGCGATATTTTGGCAATGGTTGGGTCGAAAGATTACAATGCAAAGGATATAGATGGAAAATTTAATGTGACAACTGGATTGAGACAACCTGGGTCATCAATTAAACCAATAAATTATTTATTGGCATTGGAAAAAGGTTATAGTTTGGCTTCAACAGTTGATGACAATCCAATTACTTACCAAATTAAAGGACAAAAACCCTATTCACCACAAAATTATAATGGCAAGTATATGGGTAGAGTAACTTTGAGAACTGCTTTAGCATCTTCGCTGAATATTCCGTCAGTAAAATTACTGGAGAAAAATGGAGTAAACAACATGATTGATCTGGCTGAAAAAATGGGGATAACAACCTGGAAAGATAGAAATAGATTTGGTTTATCGTTAGCTTTGGGGGCAGGTGAGGTAAAAATGACAGATTTGGCTCAGGCTTATAGTATTTTTGCTAATTTAGGAGATAAAGTAAAAATGAATCCGATTTTGGAAATTAAAAACTATTTAGGAGAGACAATTTATACAAAAGAAGTAGAAAAAGAAAAAGTGGCAGAACCGGAATATGCTTATATGATTAATGATGCTTTAAGCGATAACCAGGCAAGATCGCCTATTTTTGGACTAAATTCAAAATTGGTGATTAAAGACAAAACGGTAGCAGTAAAAACTGGAACGACAAATAATTTAAAAGATAATTGGTGTATTGGTTGGACACCGAGTTATTTGGTGTCAACTTGGGTAGGAAATAATGACAGTCAACCGATGAGTTGGGTAGCTTCTGGAGTAACTGGAGCAACGCCGATATGGAATAAGATTATGACAGAGCTATTAAAAGATAAGGAAAATGAAATTTGGGAAAAACCAACAGATTTAGTAAAGAAAAATGTTTGCGGCCGAGATGAGTGGATGGTTGATGGGAGCGAAATTAAAGTTGATTGTCAGACGATAACTCCAACAAAGACTAATTAGAATTAAGAGTGGAAACAGAATACCAATAAAGTTTGTCGACTAATTGAGAAAGATCGGGGCGGATTGATTCAATATTGGAAATATTAGGAATATTAATATTAATTAATAACTGAGAATTAGGTAAAGTAATTAGATTTTGATAAAAAATACCATTGTTTGAGTTCAGTTTTTCTTGAAATAAAAGACCTTGGGGTAAGTTGAGCTGAATAAGACTTTGGTCAGTTTTTTTAATGGAACTAAATTGTTCTGGAGTAATTTGAAAAGAAGATTGGTCAAAATTAAAAATGAAATTTGGTTGGTTTGGTTTATTAGTAAAAATACTAATAACTGACCAATTTTTATTTTTGAGAAAATTTTTAATGTCGGAGTCTGATGTATTGTTATTACTAGAGGGAGATTTATTTAAATTAATTTGAGGTAGTTTGAAATTAAAATTCGGACGGAAAGAAAAATCTTTGGGTGAATTTAAAAAACTTTGAATATGACGAAAACTCCAAAAAGCAAAACTTAAGCCGACAGTAAGACAAAGAGAAAGCAAAACTAAACGGCG